>NZ_JBSVWQ010000183.1:0-11265 GCF_054071215.1 Pseudomonas sp. SDO5522_S412
GTGTACCTGTCAGACCGCAGCGCCTGCATCGCAGCCTCGCTGGAGCTCGACAGCTCCCACAGTGGATTCTCTTCGCCAAGCCAATCTTTACTTTCCAGGACTACGCCATGACTCTGACGGGCACCATGCTGATTGGTCAGCACTCCATTCCAGGCAGCCGCGAGGCCATCCGGGCGATCAATCCTGCCACCAACCTTGCGCTGGAACCCGCCTACGCCGGCGGCACCGCCGAACATGTCGAACACGCCTGTGCGTTGGCCTGGAGCGCCTTCGATAACTATCGCGAAACGCCGTTGGCGGCTCGCGCCGAATTCCTTGAAACCATCGCCAACGAAATCGAAGCCCTGGGCGATGAACTGATTGAACGGGCGATGGCCGAGACCGGCCTGCCCCGCCCACGCATCCAGGGCGAACGCGGGCGCACCTGCCAGCAATTGCGCACCTTTGCCCGCACCGTGCGCGCGGGTGAATGGCTGGATGTGCGGGTGGATACTGCACAACCGGAACGCCAGCCGCTGCCTCGCTCGGACCTGCGTCAACGCCACGTACCGCTGGGGCCGGTGGCCGTGTTCGGCGCGAGCAATTTTCCGCTGGCATTCTCGGTGGCGGGCGGTGATACCGCGTCGGCACTGGCGGCCGGTTGCCCGGTGATCGTGAAGGCACACGGCGCGCATCCTGGCACCAGCGAACTGGTGGGCCGCGCGGTGGCCCGGGCCGTTCAGCAATGTGGCCTGCCAGAGGGTGTGTTTTCGCTGTTGTATGGCTCGGGCCGCGAGGTCGGTATCGCGCTGGTCTGCGATCCGCGCATCAAGGCCGTGGGTTTCACCGGCTCGCGCAGCGGCGGTCTTGCCTTGTGCCAGGCGGCCCAGGCGCGCCCCGTGCCGATCCCGGTGTATGCAGAGATGAGCTCGATCAATCCGGTCTACCTGTTTCCCGCTGCGTTGAGCGCACGCGGTGAAGCATTGGCACAAGGTTTTGTCGCGTCCATGACCCAGGGTGCCGGCCAGTTCTGCACCAACCCCGGGCTGGTGATTGCCGTTGCAGGGCAAGCGCTGGACCACTTCGTCGGCACGGCTGCCAACCTGCTTCGATACAGCACTGCCCAGACCATGCTGACACCGGGGATCTTCAAGGCTTACGAAGACGGCGTCAGCACCCTGACCCGGCATGCTCAGCTCGTAGGTACCGGTCTGCCGGCAGAAGGGCCGAACCAGGGACAGGCCCATTTGTTCGTGACCCAGGCCCGGGACTTTCTCGCCAATCACAGCCTGCAAGCCGAGATATTCGGCGCCGCGTCATTGATCGTGCAATGTGCCAACGTCGATGAGGTCCGCCGGGTCAGCGAACACCTGGAGGGCCAACTGACCGCCACACTGCATCTGGATGACGACGACCTGGCAACTGCCCGCGCGCTGCTGCCGACCCTGGAACGCAAGGCCGGCCGCCTGCTGGTCAACGGCTGGCCGACCGGCGTTGAAGTGTGTGATGCGATGGTGCACGGAGGACCATTCCCGGCCACCTCGGACTCACGCACCACCTCGGTGGGCACCGCCGCGATCCTGCGATTCCTGCGGCCGGTGTGCTACCAGGATTTCCCGGATAGCTTGCTGCCGACGGCCCTGCAACACGGCAACCCATTGCTGCTGCGGCGCTTGCTCGACGGTCAGAGGGAAGCCTAGAACATGTCCGATAACGTCATGCCAGACATCGCCGTAGTGGGCGCCGGCATCATCGGCGTCGCCTGCGCGCTGCAACTGGCGCGCCAGGGCCGGCGGGTGGTCATCATCGATCAGCAGGAACCCGGCCACGGCGCCTCGTTCGGCAATGCCGGCCACCTGGCGACCGAGCAAGTGTTCCCCATCGCGGATGCGTCGATCCTGACGCGTTTGCCCGCCATGCTCATGGACCCGATGGGCCCGCTGCGCCTGGACTGGAAATACCTGCCGCGTGCACTGCCGTGGTTTACCCGGCTGCTGCTGAACCTGCGCCCGGCGCCCTTCCAGCGCACCGTCGCCGGGATCCGCGCGCTCAATGAAGGCAGCCTGGGCGCCTGGCACCGACTGCTGGGCAGCATCGAGCGCCCGCACCTGATGCGCGAAGACGGCTCGTTGCTGGTCTTCGAGCGCGCCGAGTCGCGACAGGCCATTGATGCATTGCAGGCACGCATGAGTCAGCAGGAAGTGCCGGTGGACCACTGGCACGCCAGCGTGGTGCAGGACGCGGCGCCACAACTCAGCGAAGGGATTCAGGGCGGGTTGTTTTTTCCACGCACCGGGCATTTTCTCGATCCCTATGGGGTGGTTTGCGAGCTGATGGAGGCGGCCAAAGCCAGCGGGGTGCAATTTCTCAAGCGCCAGGTCGTGGGCGGGAAGCTGGACGAGCACAGTGTTTCATTGCGGACCGACCAAGGCACCGTGGCCGCGCGCCAGGTGTTGATCGCATGCGGTGCGCACTCAGCCAGCCTGACCGGCGCACTGACTGGCAAAAAGGTCCCGCTGGATACAGAGCGCGGCTATCACCTGATGTTGCCCCATGAGCATGGACGGTTGCCGTTTGCGGTCACGTCATTGGAGCGCAAGTTCATCATGACGCCCATGGACGGCGGATTGCGGCTGGCAGGTACCGTGGAGTTCGCCGGCCTTGATCGCCCACCGAACATGGAACGCGCGTGGCAGTTGCATCGACTGAGCCAGGGGCTGTTTCGTCGTGACTTGAGTGCCGAGGACGCGACGCCGTGGATGGGGTTTCGCCCTTCCCTGCCGGACTCGCTGCCGATTATCGACAAGGTGTGCGAGGGCAAGGTGCTGCTTGCCTTTGGGCATCAGCATCTGGGCCTGACGCAGGCTGCGGTGACGGCGGAGTTGATTGCACGGCTGGCATCGCCTGCGGCCGCGTCCAACGGGCTGCCGGCGCTTGAGCCCTACCGGCTGGATCGTTTCTGAGATCATCGGAAACGTCTTGCTACTGTTTCGCACTTTCGGCGATACAAGGCAGGTCATTATCGTGCATGACCTTACGGTTACGCTCCGTTGAGAACCTGCCTTGAACAACCACACCTGTATGCAGCCCCGTCCATCGATGCGCAGAACGCTCCGAAGCGTTGCTTGCGGCATGCTCGCCCTATTGCTCTGCACGACAGCCCTGGCAGAACCGGGCATGCCGCTTGGCCAGAAATCATTCGAAGCGTATCGCGCCGCTACCTTGCAATGGCTGCGGGACCATCGTGATTTCCAGGGCATCGACAAGGATGCCGAACTCAACTGGAACGCCCCGCAGGAATGGCGCCCGGCTGGTGCCCCCAAGCGCGGGATCATTCTCGTGCATGGCCTGGGCGACTCACCCTGGTCTTTCCACGATATCGGCAGCGCACTGGCCGCCCGCGGCTTCCTGGTCAGGACCGTGCTGCTGCCCGGCCACGGCACGCAACCGGCCGACATGCTGCAGGTGCGCATGGAAGACTGGCGCCGGGTGGTGGACGAACAGGCTGCGATCCTTCGCGCAGAGGTGGGAGAAATCTACCTCGGCGGCTTTTCCACCGGCGCCAACCTGGTACTCGACTACGCCTACAAACACGACGACGTCGCGGGGCTGCTGCTGTTCTCTCCCGCGTTCCAGTCCAGCATGACCTACGACTGGCTGACACCCCTGATCAGTTGGGCGCGCCCCTGGCTGCTGGCGCCAGACGCCAGCCGGCCACAACAGAGCCTGGTGCGCTACATGACAGTGCCCACCAACGGTTTTGCCCAGTTCTACCGCAGCAGCCGGCTAGCCCGCCAGGACCTGGAGCGGCGCCCCTATGACAAGCCGGTATTCATTGCCGTCGCAGCCCACGACTCAGTACTCGATACGCACTACGTGCTGGAGACCTTCCAGCAACGCTTCAGCAACCCCCATAGCCGCCTCGCCTGGTACGGCACATTGCCAGAGAGCGCCTGGGATACCCGCCGTGTAAAAGCGCGTACCGACTACCTGCCGGAGTTAAGGATCAGCCAGTTCTCCCACATGGGGTTGCTGTTCTCACCCGACAACGCTCTGTATGGCGAACAGGGCAGCCTGCGGTTTTGCTGGAACGGCCAGACGGACGACGCAACCCGCGCCTGCGAACAGGGGGCCGACGTGTGGTATTCGGACTGGGGCTACCGTGAGCCGGGCAAGATGCACGCGCGGTTGACGTTCAATCCGTATTTCACCTGGCAGCTTGGGGTGATTGACGAGGTCCTGGGCAAGCAGGACCTGGCGAGTCATTAAACGGCAAATCCGGTAAACCGCGTTTATCCCGCGACGCCCAGGATCGGCAGCGCCAGGTACAACTTGATCACGATCGCATTGGTGATATCGATGAAAAAGGCGCCCACCATCGGCACCACCAGAAATGCAATCTGCGATGGCCCGAAACGCTGGGTCACCGCCTGCATGTTCGCAATGGCAGTTGGCGTGGCACCGAGCCCGAAACCGCAGTGCCCCGCCGCCAGGACCGCCGCGTCATAGTTGCTCCCCATCACCCGGAACGTCACGAAAATCGCAAACAGCGCCATCATCAACGCCTGCGCAGCCAGCAGGATGAAAATCGGCAGGGCCAGCGCGGCGAGGTCCCAGAGCTTGAGCGACATCAATGCAATCGCCAGGAACAACGACAGGCTGACATTCCCTAGCACCGAGACTTCGCGCTCGAATACCTGGTGCCAGCCCAGCGCCGACAGGCCATTACGCAACACCACACCGACAAACAAGACACACACAAACGTCGGCAGCTCAAAGGCCGTGCCCTGGATAAAACCGCTGAGGAACGTGCCCACTTGCAGGCTGATGGCGAGCAGCGCCAGGGTCTCGATAAACGAGAAGGAGGTGATCATGCGCTCTTGATTCGGCTGCTCGAATCCTTTTGGCCCTCGCGGTTGTACTGGCGCCAGGGCGGGCGTCTGGACGCGCTTGATCAGCAGGCGAGCGACCGGGCCGCCAATCAGGCCGCCGAGCACCAGGCCAAAGGTCGCGGAAGCAATGGCCAGTTCGGACGCCGACGCCACGCCATACTTCTCGCTGAACACCGCGCCCCAGGCCGCGCCGGTCCCGTGCCCACCCGACAGCGTAATGGAGCCCGCCAACAACCCCATCAACGGATCGAGCCCCAGCGCCTTGGCCAGCGCAATCCCCATCGCGTTCTGGACCACCAGGAGCGCCGTCACCACCAGCAGGAAAATCCCCAGCACCCGCCCGCCTTTCTTCAGGCTGGCGAAATCCGCATTCAAACCAATGGTGGCAAAGAAAGCCAACATCAGTGGCGTCTGCAGCGACGAATCAAACCGGACCTCAATGCCAGCGAGCATACGCAGGACCAGGAGCAGCACCGCCACCACTAAACCGCCGGCCACCGGCTCCGGAATATTGTAAGTGCGCAGGAAACCGATTCGAGCGACCAGCCCGCGCCCAAGTAAAAGCACCAGGGAGGCGGCGACCAGCGTTGAATAGAAGTCGAGTTGAAGCATGGGGCAGCTCTCTGTAGTTATTTATGACGAATCGGGGCAGGCCTATCGATCCTTCGGAACAACACAGGAAGAGTAGTAGTACGACGCCATCTTTAACCTCGGAAAAGTCCTAACGTTGCCGAACGGAATCCCCAGGACGTTCAGGCGAAAGACTTGCGAAGCACTATCAGGAGGGGGCGACGGAAAGATGATCAAATGCGTGGAGGTCGGCGCCGAATGGCGCGCTGAGATGGGAGCCTTGCAAATCGCAGGCAACAAAAAAGGGCCCACCTTTCGGTGAGCCCTTCTAGACCGCCCAGCAGAGCGGATTTTGTTTGGAAGGCGCGATTGGACTCGAACCAACGACCCCCACCATGTCAAGGTGACCCCGGAACACGCGCAAGCATATGATCTGTAAAGGAAAATACTGCTCTTCAGCGCCATCCAAATACGCTATTTCACCTTATAAGAATCAATAACTTAGCGTTGTATATTCCTACAGTGGTTCCCCTCTCCGGCGTCCCTGCCGAACGAAAAAATCCATTTTGATCCGAGCCTCAGTCAGCTGTCGGGAATGATGTGAACATGAAGTGCTGCGATATATCATTGTAGGCATTGGGATTTGCAGTGCTCTCTCCTCCAGCCAGAATGGTGAACGTCCCCCTGGAGGTGCCATCAGTTTTTTGTTGCAGTGGAATTGAAGGCAGGGCAAATGATTGTCGAATTCCTGCGCGTACAGGCCATGAGGCCCACATTCCACGAGTAGTTGCACCAGTTATACCGTTCACGTACACGCGCAGATCCGCTCTGTTTTTTCCGGAATTTCTTACAGCTGTTACCGTATCTGAATTAGTACCAGCGTTAGTTATCCCTGTTGCACTTAGTGCAATAGGCATCCACCAATCATACTGCTGAAGTGCAATTTTCTTCGAGCCGCACGTTAGTCCGAGGCACTTGGATACAACCTCTGCGATGTACTGGTGACCCAGAACGCCAGGATGCGCGCCATCAGAAAACATCTTTAAATCATGTATCCTATACTTATCACTTGAAAACTCTCCAAACTTGTTAAACATGTCCGGAAATGGAATATATACCCCATTAGTTTGTTTGGCCAGCCGTTGCAATTGGCGCCTCGTAACATCATTGCCAGGCTTATTCCAAACAAAGTCAGGCACGATAACTGGAACATCATATGCAATTGAATACTTTACAATCCAATCTATTCTTTTTTTAAATTCCGCATAATATGTTCCTTTTTTTGAGTTTTCTCCGCTATCATTATATCCGAGCGCGCAGATGAACATCGCGCTTCCGCTCATCAATCTGGCAATGGCATTCTCATCAAGCCAACGCAATCGCCTACCGGAATTTGAGAAATTATTGACAACTAGTTCGCCTTCTTTTGCCACATAACTAAAACCACATAGCTCAACTATTCCTGCTGAGGTCGTAATGCACTCCACTTTGCATGAGCCGGATCCGTCGTCTAAAGCCTGTACAGCAATATAATTAAAGGGCTGACGGACACTTGCATCAGTGTCTACAGCAGCAACTACTTCGCCATTCACCTTAACATCAAAAGTCCCGCCGCCAGGCATGCCAATATACCAGACCAAAACGACTCTTTGAAATGTAGGAATTTTCGTAGAGATAATATTCCCTACTAAAGTAGATCTCCAAGAAAGACCCTGAGGAACATACTCGCCGTTAGATCCATTATGTGGAATCCAGTGGATTGACTCACCATTTATGCTCGTCAATAAAACATCATGTATATCTTGTGAAAATGTATCACCCGCCCCCAACTCCAGCAACGGTACAAAACCGTAGCCAGACACTTCAAATTCAGCATTGATCATTCTTTTGAATATGTTTACCCAGCTATTACGATATAGATCACCGGCGAATGCACCATGGCTTATCGAATCGCCCAGCACGCAAACAGCTGAAGTCGGTGAGGCATTAGCCCTCACCCGAGAAAGCATGGAGGGCACCAACGCTCCCAGTTTCAATAGACTTGAATAGGACTCCGGCGATGCACTCCAGCCTCCTTTTGCAGAAGCCCCAATGGCTTGCGCTGCTGGCGTGGAAAGCGCCATCAATGCTGTGCCTGCTTTCATAAAGCCACGCCGCGACAATACCAAAATGCCACCCCCCCAAAATGTTGCGGGAGTATACATACGCAACGAGCTAATTCAACATCGGCGCCGGCCAACTTTTCATCCCCAGTACCAGGGTTATTCACCTGGACAGGATTGGCGGAATTTGCAGTGACGGCCAGCGGGTAAGGTAACCGGGCTTATTTACTTCCGCATTGATACTTTCTTTGCGTATGCCTGGCATGCCCGCAGCGCGATCACGGCGTTATCCCCGTCGTCGGTGATGGTGATAATTCGTTGAGCATGCGCTGGGTCAAGTTGGGCTCGACGGATTGCATGAACCACGCCGACGGCGCCGGGGGGGGCAGGCACGTTGCAGCCACTGGCTGAATCCGTGGCGTCGAGAAGGACTGACAGCCGCACATCAGCAGTAGCAAGACGGTCACGCAGCAGAGCCTGGTTGCGCTGGGCATCGGATAATTCCTTGGTGTGGTGTTGGTCGGCGGCGGCCAGTTGCTGCTCGATGACTAGGCGCTTGTCTTGCTCGGTCCGTGCCTGGGTGGTGGCGGCATTGGCGGCCGGCGTTCGGGAGGATCTGCAGCAGCTGCTGCTCAGTGATCGGCATGCTTTTCTCCAGGCAATAAAAAACCGCTCAAGGCGGCATGGGTGTTCGATTGCGGATCAGCCCGCGACGGGCTCGACCGTGACCGGCAGCGGGTACCGGGCTTTGATGGCGGCGACGGACGCAAGCCAGGCGGCATAGTCCGGTTCGCGGCCCTGGCTCAGCGCGTCGTAGTCAGCCTCTAAGCGCAGCGGGTCAGATTCGGACAGGTAGGCTGCACGGCGCAATGACAGCGCGGTGTCGAGGTCTGCTTGCAACAGCTCAGTCTGGCGTTGTTCGGCGGTGATCATCTTGCTGAAGTCGATATTGCTCATGCTGGCAGGCTCACTTTTCCGTCAGGTGGCTCAATGATGTCCGCAGGGAACCGTGCCGAGACAGATGCCTCTGGGCCGCACGGGAACATCAGGGTCAGGACCAATTGCCCGTTGATGCGCGTCACATCGCTGGCCAAGGCATCGCACTTCACCGCCTCAGCCGGGAGCGTGGCACCTTCTGGCATTGCGCTGAAATCGAAGCGCTCGCCGTTGATGGTCAGTACGTCCCCGCGCCGCACAATCGTCAACGCTTCGCTCGGGTCAATCGGGGCATAGGGTGACAACTTGATTTTCATTAGAACCACCGTCCGATGCAGAGAATTTGTGTGGTGCCGATCGTCTGCGCTGTTGCGCCGTTTCTGTAAACGATCCTGACTGTGTTGGAGTTCACCGAGTAGGAGGTCGTAAACCCGTAAGTATCAAACGTCGACGTTGGAATGCCGGTCGCAACTACCGAGAACGCCGAACTTGCGAACTGAGCAGCAATTGGCATGTTGCCGAAGTCCTTTAGCTGGTTGGCCGTCATATCAACGAGGGTTGTCACCAGGCGCTGGCAGATCATCGTGCCGTCGGCAAACTTCACGTAGGTGCCGTTTGCGTTCAACCCGGACTCAAACACGGCGCCTGTCGGCACGCCGCCGGCCTGCGACACAGGGCCAAGCAGAGCAGCAACTGCGGCAGACCCCAAGCCGAGGCCGTTGCGTGCTGCGGCCTGTGTGCTGCCCCCGGTACCGCCTTTCGCCACGGGCACGATGTTTTCCGTGGACACCGAACCTAGGCCGGCAAGTGTTGCGCCCCATTGCTGAATCATGGCCCGGGCTTGGTCGGCCAGATCCTTGGTATACCCCTGCACTGGTGTCAGCGCATAAACGCCGGCGGCGTTGGTGGCGCTTCGATAGTTTGGCGTGATGGAAAGTGCGGTGTTGCTTGCGATGTTGGTGATTTCGTACCACCCACCATCAGGCCCAAGGAAAGCATCCCCTAAAGCTGTTGAAGACGCCGACCTCGTACGTCGGCTTTTTTGTGTCTGAAATTCAGGCTGCCTTCACCGACGCATCCATCACGTCCAGGCCCTGCCGAACGTGATTGATCTCTTGGCGGATCAGGCTCAGAGGGTTGGCAACTGACCCGGGCGTGCAGCGTAAAGCGCCAAGAACAGTTATCCAGCGGGAGAACAAGCCGAAAGGCCCGCGGCTGGAAGAACAATTGAATCAGGTCGGCGACTGACGCCAGTAGCGGGAAACCGACCAGCAGAACATTTCACGTCAGCGCCTGAATCGGGCGCTTTCGGAAGCCAACTGAATAGCGGCTATCGACGCTTACCCATGCCCGGCGCTCCACCGCTAACGATCTGAACCCATCCTTTAGGCATGGATCGATGCGGAGCGGAGCTCAGATGAGTTTCGTCTATGTCTTTGGTGCACGCCGGGCAAAGCGTAGGCGGTTGTTGCCATTCGATATGAATTGAAAACTTGCTATCACACCGCCAACAGACCTTTCGGACCCATTTCGACTCTGAATCCTTGATTGAAGGCTTCGTTTGCTTTGGTGGTGAAGCTAACTTCGGTTTTTTAGCTGTCTTGCTGGCTTTTTTTGCCTCTTTGATCGCCGATCGAGCGGCCTTACGACTCTGCTTCGTGCCCTTTTGCTTTGCGACTTCTCGAAGTTCGATAATTTTGTTGAGTCGCGCAAACTCCAAGCGAAGGTCTCTGGTTAGGTCATCAAGCTCATAGTCAGCCTTATATGCCAACGACCGGACTACACCTTCTTCGATTTCCTTGCGCTTGCTGGCAGCGCGATCAGAGAAATATTGCTCAGACTCTTCGCTGAATCCATCCCGAGACATGTGCGGCGCAGTCTCACCCTCGCCGGATTTTCTTATGAGCTTCAATCGCTCGAGCTTATCGCCATCCATGTGGAACCCCGATCCCTGACCATATCGGCAGAGTAGCAATTAGCTGGTACTGAGCGCCAGGTGAGTGATTCTAGTGACGAGGTGTTGACCGAACTGGCGAATGACCTGGTAAGCGGCGCGAGAGACACCCACAGATTTACTGATGCCGCTTCTATGAGGCGGCATTGGAAATCAACGGAGGGCAACACGATGACCGATGCAGCAGCAACACAAACGAAGTGCACGTACTGCGGCAAGCCAGCCGAAAAGGTGGTGCGCCGCAACATTCACGACCGCACTCGCGACCCATACACCAATCGGCAGGTGCTTCGCACTCGAGAGTTGTCGTTTTGCAGCGCCGAGCATGCAAGCAACTACCAGATGGGCTGCGAAGGCTGACGGACCTTTTCACTGATGCCCATCCAGAGCGGTGGGCATCGGGAAAATAACCGGAGCATGACCATGAACAAAGAACAGATTTACGACGCTCAGATCAGCCCGCTCATGCGGCAGGTCATTGCGATCTGTAAGGAACACGGCATCGCGATGATGGCGAGCTTTTCCATTGGTCACGATGGCGAAGGCCCGAACGGTGAAGACTGCTCGAATTTGACGTGCAACACGTTGCTGCCTGATGGAGCTGGCGAGCCATACTCTGTTTTTGCACAGGCGAACGCATTGATCCGCCGTAATGGACGGCCGGCTCCGCTGACGTTCACCACGGAACACGGCGACGGCTCCAAGACCATGACGGCAGTTATCTGAACAACCAGCGCCACGATAGCCTGTCGTTAAATGCCCGGTCACCTGCATGAAAAAATTTTCGTACTTTATGGAGCCAATACAATCTAGTAGCTTAGAACTGAAATCC
>NZ_JBSVWQ010000184.1:0-11244 GCF_054071215.1 Pseudomonas sp. SDO5522_S412
CACATTTGATCGCGTACATCCTCAAGAAACACGGTCGAATGTGGGAGCGGGCTTGCTCGCGAATAGGCCGACCAGTCAACGCTCATTCATCTCCGAGTGATAAACCCCGACAACGCCGCAATCGCCTCCGGCGACTTCAACCTCTGGGTAAACAACGCCCCCTCCTCCTCGATCACCTTGCGCAACTGCTCGCGATCAACGCTTTTCATCAGATGCTTGCTGACCTGTACCGCGCCCGGCGCCAGGGTCTCAAACCGTCCAGCAATTTCCCGCGCCTTGGCCAGGGCCGATTCACCGCTGCCCAATGCCTCGGTGGCAATGCCCCAGGCGGCAGCCTGTTCGCCGGTAAACCCTTCACCCAGCAGCAGCAACTCCGCCGCCTTGGCATGCCCCAGCAAGCGCGGGAGGATCAAGCTGGACCCAAACTCCGGACACAGCCCCAGGTTGACGAACGGCATGCGCAACCGTGCATCCCGGCTGACATACACCAGGTCACAATGCAGCAGCAGCGTCGTGCCAATTCCCACCGCCACGCCCGCCACTGCCGCAATCACCGGCTTGCGGCAGTTGAGCAAGCTGCGCATGAAATTGAAGACCGGGCTGTCGAGATCCGCCGGCGGTTGTTCGAGGAAGTCGCCAATATCGTTACCGGCGGTGAAGCACTCGCTGCTGCCCTGGATCAGCACGGCATTCACGCTGGTATCGGCATCCGCCTGCTCCAGCGCCTCGGCCAATTGGCTGTACATGGCGCGGGTCAGGGCATTTTTCTTGTCCGGGCGATTGAGCTGCAAAATCAGCAACCCGCGTTCGCGTTGCTGCAGGATGGCATCGGTCATGACAAATCTCGCGGCTGGGAAATTCAGCGCTCAACCACGGGGCAGGAACACATCGGCCAGCAGTTGATTGCGCGGCAGTCCGGCCAGGAACAGGCGCTTGGAAAAGGCCTCGACACTGGCCGGGTGCCCGCAGAGTAAAGCCAGAGTTTGCCGGGAAACAAGCCGCAGTTGCGCCAACGCCTGCGTCACCTCAGCCGCTGTCCATAGCTCAACGGTCACGTTCGGATGCGCACCAGCCAGCTGGGCCAATGGCCCGGCGAGGTAATGACCGCCCGCGTCATGGGCCAGGTGAATGACCCGGATGGCGCCCTGGTGATCCTGGCGCAAGGCCTCGCGCAACACGCCCCATAGCGGGCCGAGTCCGGTGCCCGAGGCCAGCAGCCAGAGCGGCCGCGATTGCCAGTCGGGGTCGTACTGCAAGGCGCCGCCCCGCAATTCGCCCAGGCGCAGGCTGTCACCGGCCTTGAATTGGCGGGCGGCGTCGCTGAATTCGCCGGGCAGGCGGCAATCAATGTGAAATTCGAGAAACGGATCTTCCTGGGGCAGGCTGGCCAATGAATAAGGCCGCGCAACGCTGCCGGCCCACAACACCAGATGCTGCCCCGCCCGGTAGCGCAAGCCGCGTTCGGGTTGCAGCCGCAAGCGCAGTACACTCGGGTTCAACCAATCGACGCTCAGCACCGTCGCCGGCAACCCGTCACGCAGCGGGTCGAAGGCTTCGACCTGCAAGTCACCTGCGACCTGGCACTGGCACGCCAGGCGCCAGCCATCCTGGCGCTGCGCCGGGCTCAGGGCATCCGGCTGGTTGTCCTGGATATCACCCTGGCAACGCACCAGGCAGGCATGGCAGCTGCCGGCGCGGCAACTATAAGGCACGGCCACGCCCGCCTGGTTCAGGGCATCCAGCAGGTTGCTGCCGGCGGCTACCGACCAGTGGCGTTCACCGACGTGAAGTTCAGGCATCAAGGGTCTCGGATCAAAAAGGCGTCTACAGGGAATCACGCCCCGTAGAGTTTGACCATAGTCGGGTGTATCGGCCACCGTGGCGGGTTATACTGCCGCGCCTTTTTAGCGTCGCGCCTGCACCACTTTGGCGTGCCTTGGAAAGGTGGCTTCAGCCGACCGATGCAACACTGACGCCACCTTTATTGAATGTTCCCTTATAGAGGAGCGCGACTCATGACCGTGATCAAGCAAGACGACCTGATTCAGAGCGTTGCCGACGCCCTGCAATTCATTTCCTACTACCATCCCGTTGACTTCATCCAGGCGATGCACGAGGCCTACCTGCGCGAAGAATCGCCAGCGGCCCGTGACTCCATGGCGCAGATCCTGATCAACTCGCGCATGTGTGCCACCGGCCACCGCCCGATCTGCCAGGACACCGGGATTGTCACCGTATTTGTACGTGTAGGCATGGACGTGCGCTGGGATGGCGCCACCATGAGCCTGGACGACATGATCAACCAAGGCGTGCGCCAGGCCTACAACCTGCCGGAAAACGTCCTGCGGGCTTCGATCCTCGCCGACCCGGCCGGTGCGCGTAAAAACACCAAGGACAACACCCCTGCCGTGATCCACTACTCCATCGTCCCGGGTAACACCGTGGAAGTGGACGTGGCCGCCAAGGGCGGTGGTTCCGAGAACAAGTCGAAAATGGCCATGCTCAACCCGTCCGACTCGATCGTCGACTGGGTGCTCAAGACCGTTCCGACCATGGGCGCCGGCTGGTGCCCACCGGGCATGCTTGGCATCGGCATCGGCGGCACCGCCGAGAAAGCCGCGGTAATGGCCAAGGAAGTGTTGATGGAGTCCATCGACATCCACGAGCTGAAGAAGCGCGGCCCGTCCAACCGTATCGAAGAGATGCGCCTGGAGCTGTTCGAGAAGGTCAACCAACTGGGCATCGGTGCCCAGGGCCTGGGTGGCCTGACCACCGTGCTCGACGTGAAAATCATGGACTACCCGACCCACGCGGCTTCGCTGCCGGTGTGCATGATCCCCAACTGCGCCGCCACCCGTCACGCGCACTTCGTGCTCGACGGTTCGGGCCCTGCATCGCTCGAAGCGCCACCGCTGGACGCCTACCCGGAAATCGTCTGGGAAGCCGGCCCGTCGGCCCGTCGCGTCAACCTCGACACCCTGACCCCGGAAGACGTGCAGAGCTGGAAGCCGGGCGAAACCGTGCTGCTCAACGGCAAGATGCTCACCGGTCGCGACGCGGCGCACAAGCGCATGGTCGAGATGCTGAACAAGGGCGAAACCCTGCCGGTGGACCTCAAGGGTCGCTTCATCTACTACGTCGGCCCGGTTGATCCGGTGCGCGAAGAAGTGGTGGGGCCTGCCGGTCCGACCACCGCCACGCGGATGGACAAGTTCACCCGCCAGATCCTCGAGCAAACCGGCCTGTTGGGCATGATCGGCAAATCCGAGCGCGGCCCGACCGCTATCGAAGCGATCAAGGACCACAAGGCGGTTTACCTGATGGCAGTGGGCGGCGCGGCTTACCTGGTGGCCCAGGCCATCAAGAAATCCCGCGTCGTGGCGTTCGCCGAGCTGGGCATGGAAGCGATCTACGAGTTCGACGTGAAAGACATGCCGGTCACCGTTGCCGTTGATAGCAAGGGCGAGTCGGTACACATCACCGGTCCTGCCATCTGGCAGAAAAAGATCAGTGAAAGCCTGGCGGTTGAAGTGCAGTAAGCATTTCCCCTGCAAGGATAAAAGGCGACCACTACGGTCGCCTTTTTTTGTTTCATGCACCTCTCACTGTGGCGAGGGAGCTTGCTCCCGCTCCAGTGCGCAGCGCTCCCATTTTTTTGGGGCCGCTACGCGCCCCAGCGGGAGCAAGCTCCCTCGCCACAACAGCCATGCGCCTCATGCTATGGTGCTCGCCCCCAATTGCACTGTTCATCCTCGAATGATCGCGATTCCCCGGCCTTTGCGTTTGACCTTCTACTCCCTGCTGATCATCGCCGGTGCGATGCTGGCTGCCGCCCTGGCCACCCGCCACGCCGAACGCCTGGCCCTGGTGGATGACGCCGCCCGCGCCAATCAGCAGCTCATGCTTTATGGCAACTCCCTGCACACCCTGATCGAACGTTACCGCGCCCTGCCCGCCGTGCTGGCCCTGGACTCGGAAATGATCAGCGCCCTGAAGGGCCCGCTGGACACCGCCACCCAGGATTTGCTCAACCGCAAGCTGGAGCGCATCAACGGCGCCGCCCAGTCTTCCACCCTGGAACTGATGGACCGCAACGGCCTCGCCGTGGCCGCCAGCAACTGGAACCTGCCCAGCAGTTATGTGGGGCACAACTACGCGTTTCGCCCGTACTTCAGCCAGACCCTGAGCCAGGGCACCGGGCGTTTTTATGCAGTGGGGGTGACCACCGGGATTCCGGGGTATTTCCTCTCCAGCGCGGTGGTCGGCGAGAACGAACAGTTCCTCGGTGCCATGGTGGTCAAGCTGGAGTTCCCGGAACTGGAGCGCGAGTGGGCCCAGGGCAATGACTTGCTGCTGGTCAGCGATGCCCGGGGCATTGTGTTTATCGCCAATCAGCCGGGCTGGCGCTACCGCGCGCTGCGTCCGTTGTCGGACAGCGACCACGCCGAACTCAAGGCCACCCGCCAATACGACAAGAAACAATTGCTGCCGCTGGACACCGAAGCGTTGCAGCGCTTTGACGAAAACAGCCACCTGATGCGCGTCGACGGCCCCGACGGCAAGGCCAATTACATTTGGGAATCCCTGCCGCTGAAGGCCGAAGGCTGGACCTTGCACCTGCTGCGCAAGCCACAATTTGCCTTTGAAGACCAACGCAACGCCGGCCTCGCCGCCGCCGGCTCATGGCTGGCGCTGGTGTTCCTGGTGCTGTTCCTGACCCAGCGCTGGCGCCTCGCCCGCTTGCGCCAGCGCAGCCGCGAAGAACTTGAACAACTGGTGGAAGAACGCACCCGCGCCCTGCGTACTGCCCAGGATGGCCTGGTGCAATCCGCCAAACTGGCAGCGCTGGGGCAGATGTCTGCGGCCCTCGCTCACGAAATCAACCAGCCATTGACCGCCCAGCGCATGCAGTTGGCGACTCTGCGGCTGCTGCTGGACCATGGCCGGGTGGACGACGCCTACCAGGCCCTGACCCCGCTGGACGACATGCTCACACGCATGGCCGCGCTCACCGGCCACCTCAAGACCTTCGCCCGCAAGAGCCCCAGCGGCCTGCGCGAACGCCTCGACCTGGCGACGGTGGTGGACCAATCCCTGCACTTGCTCGATGCGCGCCTGCGGGACGAAGCCATCGGCACCGTACTGGACCTGACCCGCCCGGCCTGGGTACGCGGCGACGCGATCCGCCTCGAACAGGTGCTGATCAACCTGCTGCGCAACGCCCTCGACGCCATGGCCGACAAGCCACGCAAGCGCCTGGAGATCCGTCTGCACGCCGATCAGCAGCTATGGCACCTGACCGTCAGCGACAGCGGCGGCGGGATCGCCGAGGAAAACCTCAACAGCGTGTTCGACCCGTTCTTCACCACCAAGCCGGTGGGCGACGGGCTCGGCTTGGGGCTCGCCGTGTCGTACGCTATCGTCCACGAACTTGGCGGGCGCCTGAGCGCCGGCAATCAAGGTGACGGGGCGATCTTTACCCTGACCTTGCCCATCGCACTGGAGACGCCAGACCTATGTTGAATGCGGTGATTGTGGTCGACGACGAAGCCAGCATTCGCACGGCCGTCGAGCAATGGCTGAGCCTGTCGGGCTTTGAGGTGCAGTTGTTCGGCCGCGCCGAAGAATGCCTGGCGCAATTGCCCCGGGACTTTCCCGGGGTGATCCTGAGCGACGTGCGCATGCCCGGCCTCAGCGGCCTGGAGTTGCTGGCTGAAGTGCAGCGGCGTGACGCCGACCTGCCGCTGATTCTGCTCACCGGCCACGGCGATGTGCCGATGGCCGTCGAAGCCATGCGCGACGGCGCCTACGACTTCCTCGAAAAACCCTTCAGCCCCGAAGCCCTGCTCAGCAGCCTGCGCCGGGCGCTGGACAAGCGCGGGCTGGTGCTCGAAAACCGCCGCTTGCATCAGCAGGCCGATCACCGTGCCCAACTGGAATCGAGCCTGCTGGGGGTGTCCCGGGGTTTGCAGAACCTGCGCCGGCAAGTCCTGGACCTGGCCGGCTTGCCGGTCAATGTGTTGATTCGCGGCGAAACCGGCAGCGGCAAGGAGCTGGTCGCCCGTTGCCTGCATGATTTCGGCCCCCGGGCGAAGAAGCCGTTTGTGGCGCTGAACTGCGCGGCGATTCCCGAGCAGCTGTTTGAAGCCGAGCTGTTCGGCCATGAAAGTGGCGCGTTCACCGGCGCCCAGGGCAAGCGCATCGGCAAGCTGGAATACGCCAATGGCGGCACGCTGTTTCTCGATGAGATCGAAAGCATGCCGCTGGCCCAGCAGGTGAAATTGCTGCGGGTGTTGCAGGAGCAAAAACTCGAACGGCTCGGTTCCAATCAAAGCATCAAGGTGGACTTGCGGATCATCGCCGCCACCAAACCCGACCTGCTGGACGAAGCTCGCGCCGGGCGTTTTCGCGAGGACTTGGCCTATCGCCTGACCGTCGCACAACTGCGCCTGCCACCGCTGCGGGAACGCCGGGAAGACATTCCCCTGCTGTTCGAGCACTTTGCACAAAGCGCCGCCGAGCGCCTGGGCCGCAACTTCGCGCCGCTGAGCGGACCCGCGCTGGGGCGCCTGCTCAGCCATGACTGGCCGGGGAATGTGCGGGAGCTGGCCAATGCCGCGGAACGCCAGGTGCTGGGGCTGGGTGAACCGGAGCCGGAAGGCATCGAAGCCGGGCAATCGTTGGCGGCGCAGCAGGAAGCATTTGAAGCCCATTGCCTGAAAGCCGCGCTGACCCGGCACAAAGGCGATATCAAGGCGGTGCTGGCCGAGCTGCAACTGCCACGGCGCACCTTCAATGAAAAAATGCAGCGCCATGGCCTGGCGCGGGATACGTTCCTCTAACCCGGTCCTTGTATCGCCTGGTAGGGCCTCATCGCAGGCATAAGCGGATTTCCGCTCATCACCCTTCAATCATCAGCGATTTTCCGCTCAAAAAAATCTCCAAACCCTTCTAGACCGGGCCTTCATCAGCTTGGCACAGCTCCTGCTATAGCCCAGCCAGGCTGCGCTACCGCGCGCTCCACAAAAACAATTAGATGAAGGATCCTTAAATGGATAACTCCAACTCCCTGCCTCTGGGGTCGGCGACTGCGCCGGCAAAAGGACGCACCACCTCCAGCCGTATCAGGTCGATCTTCAGCGGATCGGTCGGCAACATGGTCGAGTGGTACGACTGGTACGTCTACGCGGCTTTCTCCCTGTATTTCGCCAAGACCTTTTTCCCGAAAGGCGACACCACCGCCCAACTCCTGAACACCGCCGCGATCTTCGCCGTGGGCTTCCTGATGCGCCCGATCGGTGGCTGGCTGATGGGCCTGTACGCCGACAAGGTCGGGCGTAAAAAGGCCTTGATGGCGTCGGTCTACCTGATGTGCTTCGGCTCGCTGCTGATTGCCCTGAGCCCGGGCTATGAAGCCATTGGTATCGGTGCGCCGATCCTGCTGGTATTCGCCCGTTTGCTGCAGGGCCTGTCGGTCGGCGGTGAATACGGCACCTCCGCCACTTACCTCAGCGAGATGGCGACCAAGGAACGTCGGGGCTTCTACTCCAGCTTCCAGTACGTGACCCTGATCTCCGGCCAGCTCATCGCCCTGGCGGTATTGATCGTGCTGCAACAATTGCTGACCACCGAACAGCTGTACGACTGGGGCTGGCGTATCCCGTTCGCCATCGGCGCCCTGTGCGCGGTAGTGGCGCTGTACCTGCGTCGTGGCATGGAAGAAACCGAGTCGTTCACCAAGAAAGAAAAGGCCAAGGAAAGCGCAATGCGCACCTTGATGCGCCACCCCAAGGAACTGATGACCGTAGTCGGCCTGACCATGGGCGGCACCCTGGCGTTCTACACCTACACCACCTACATGCAGAAATACCTGGTGAACACCGTCGGCATGAGCATCTCCGACTCCACCACCATTTCGGCGGCCACGCTGTTCCTGTTCATGTGCCTGCAACCCATCATCGGCGGGCTGTCGGACAAGGTTGGCCGCCGGCCGATCCTGATCGCCTTCGGCGTCCTCGGCACCCTGTTCACCGTGCCGATCCTCACCACCCTGCACACCATCCAGACCTGGTGGGGCGCGTTCTTCCTGATCATGGCGGCGCTGATCATCGTCAGCGGCTACACCTCGATCAACGCCGTGGTGAAGGCCGAATTGTTCCCCACCGAAATCCGCGCCCTGGGCGTTGGCTTGCCCTATGCGCTGACCGTGTCGATCTTCGGCGGCACCGCTGAATACATCGCGCTGTGGTTCAAGAGCATTGGTATGGAAACCGGTTACTACTGGTACGTCACCGCGTGTATTGCGGTGTCGCTGTTGGTGTATGTGACCATGAAGGACACCCGCAAGCATTCGCGGATTACTACGGACTAAGGGTTCTGCCAGGATAAAAAAGGGGCTGTGTCAGTGTATGACACAGCCCCTTTTTCATTGGCGAACACTCCACCTGAGTGCACTATGATGCCCTTCCCCGAACCACCAGCAGGAACCCCGGCCCATGTCCGACGATATTCATTTCTACGAACCCGCCAACGGCCACGGCCTGCCCCATGACCCGTTCAATGCGATTGTCGGCCCGCGCCCGATTGGCTGGATTTCGTCACACGACAGCCAGGGCCGCCTGAACCTGGCGCCCTACAGTTTCTTCAATGCGTTTAACTACATTCCGCCGATCATTGGATTTTCCAGCGTCGGGCGCAAAGACAGCCTGAACAACATCGAACAGACCGGTGAGTTCGTGTGGAACCTGGCCACCCGCCCGCTGGCCGAGCAGATGAACCAGAGTTGCGCGCCGGTATCACCCGAGGTCAACGAGTTTGAATTGTCGGGCCTGACGCCGGTGGCTTCAAAGGTGATCGCCGTGCCTCGCGTGGCCGAAAGCCCGGTGTCGTTCGAGTGCAAGGTGACGCAGATCATTCAACTGCAGCGCGCCGACAAACAGCTGGTGCCAAGCTGGTTGGTGCTCGGCGAGGTGGTCGCGGTGCATATTGCCAAGTGGCTATTGAAAGACGGGGTGTACGACACGGCTGCCGCCCAGCCGATCCTGCGTGGAGGTGGCCCGGCGGATTATTTTCAGTTGGGGCCGGAAGCGCTGTTCAAAATGTACCGCCCAGGCGCCGCGCAACGCTGATTGGAACGAGATAAAAATGTGGGAGCGGGCTTGCTCGCGAAGGGGGCGTATCAGTCAATGCATATGCCAACTGATCCACCGCATTCGCGAGCAAGCCCGCTCCCACACAAGCCCGCTCCCAGATTTGGATCAGCGGTGTTTTTAGTTGGCGGAAGTTGCCCAAGAGAGCTGACCGTCTTCATCTACATCGACCAAGCGCTCCAGTTGCAGAGCTGCGGCATCGTCGGCGTCGGAGGCAGTCTTGAACGTCTGTCCATCGAGGATCTTGTGAAAGCGCGGTGCGCCCATGCCATCCAGCGCCTTGACGGCGATGGCGGCGCTATAGCCACCCTCTTCTTCACGCACCAAGGCGGAAACGGCTTCGTGGTGGGCAAACTCTTTACGTGCCATGTTGCAGGTCCTGGCCAATGGGAAAGGCGGCCATTCTAAAGCACTAGCCCGCCAGTTGCAGGTACTCGCCATAGGCATTGGCCGCCGAGGCGTCGGTAAAGGTCTGGAAGTCCATGCTGCGAACCACCATGTCATTCAACAACTCGGTGAAGACCATCAGCGCCGGCGAGCTGAAGTAGGCACTCATCGCCTGCTCGCTGCTCCAGAAGCCCGACACCAACCACACATCCGGGTCGGCCAGGGAGTGCTGCAACGAGAATTGCAGGCAACCCTGAGCCTGGCGGCCCGGTTCGATCAAACTGCTCAAGCGTGCACCCAGTTCGGTGCTGTACCCGGTACGGGCACGGATAAAGGCCATATGGCTCGCGGGAATGGGGGTGGACATGTTCGACTCTCCCGTTGAGAAGTGATGCTCGGCAAGCACTGTGAGGGCGTGTTGCCACAGGATCAAAGATACGGGCGCGGGTGTGGATGCGGTTAGTCAATTCCTGCTGGCTTATTGCACAATCCTGCGAGATACGTAGATATAGCAATCGGCCTGCGAAGTTTATTCCCGGCATGACTGCCGTATTTCAGGGGCATGACAGGCCCCGGCTTGCCTGATTCACGATTTTTCGCAGGATCAGGCAAGGATTGTGCAGAATCGAAATACCGCTTTTTGCAAAGCCGCCCTTAAGCTGTGCCCATCGTCAAAGCACCAGAGGATGTCCCATGTCGTCGCCCGAACTTCGCTCCAAACCCCTCGACGCCGATATGGAAAAGCAGCGCGCAGAACTCGCCGGCATCGTTCGCCGGCATACCTGGGAGGATGGTTCCTACGGCACGGCGATCACGTCGCTGTATCTCAACCGCCATAACTCCCCGCGTGAATTCACGCCGGTGCTGGTTGAACCCGCGCTGTGCATCCTCGCCCAGGGGCGCAAGGAAGTGCGTTTGGCGGATGAAGTATTCGCCTATGACCCGCTCAATTACCTGGTGTTTTCGGTAGCGATGCCGGTGGCCGGGCGCATCCTTGATGCCACGCCGGAAGACCCCAACCTGTCGATTCGGGTGAATATCGACCCGGCACAGATCACCGCACTGATTGCCGAAGCCGGGCCGATGGGCGTGCCCCCGCGCCCGACCTCCCGAGGGATGTATGTCGACCGCCTGGACAGCCAGCTACTGGACGCCGTGCTGCGCCTGACCCGATTGCTCGACACACCGAAAGACATCGCAATGCTCGCGCCGCTGATCAATCGGGAAATTCTCTATCGCCTGTTGCGTGGTCCACAGGGTTATCGGCTGTATGAAATTGCCGTCGCCAACAGTCAGAGCCATCGGGTGAGCCAGGCGATCACCTGGTTGAACGGCAACTACGAACAGCCCCTGCGCATTGATGACCTGGCCAAGGAAGTGAACCTCAGCGTCTCGACCTTGCACCACCGCTTCAAGGCGATGACCGCCATGAGCCCGTTGCAGTACCAGAAGCAACTGCGTTTGCAGGAGGCTCGGCGGTTGATGATCGCCGAGGGCCTGGAAGCCTCGGCGGCGGGGTATCGGGTGGGCTATGAGAGCCCATCGCAGTTCAGCCGCGAATACAGCCGGCTGTTTGGTGCGCCGCCGTTGCGGGATCTGGCCAGGTTGCGCCAGAGCGTCTAACCACGGTTATAACGCCGGATGCTAATAATGTGGCGAGGGAGCTTGCTCCCGTTGGGCTGCGCAGCAGCCCCAGGTTTTGGGGCCA
>NZ_JBSVWQ010000185.1:0-11178 GCF_054071215.1 Pseudomonas sp. SDO5522_S412
ATGTGTTGACTGGCACACCGCATTCGCGAGCAAGCCCGCTCCCACAAGGGGAATGTATCCATCCAGAAAAATCGGGTGGGCAGAAACAACAAAACCGCCCGAAGGCGGCTTTGTTGGGTGGAGCACTTCGCTTACTGATTAGCCAGCTTGTGTTCCAGGTAGTGAATGTTCACACCACCTTCGCAGAAGCCTTCATCGCGAACCAGGTCCCGATGCAGCGGGATGTTGGTCTTGATGCCGTCTACCACAATTTCGTCCAGGGCATTACGCATACGGGCCATGGCCTCGTCGCGGGTGGCGCCCCAGGTGATCAGCTTGCCGATCAGCGAGTCGTAGTTGGACGGAACCTTGTAGCCGCTGTACAGGTGCGAATCCACACGTACGCCGTTGCCGCCGGGCGCGTGGAAATGCTTGACCAGGCCAGGGCTTGGGATAAAGGTTTTCGGGTCTTCGGCGTTGATCCGGCACTCCAGGGAGTGGCCGTGGATCTTCACATCATCCTGGGTAAACGACAGCTTGTTGCCAGCGGCGATGCTCAGCATCTCCTTGACGATGTCGATACCGGTGACCATCTCCGAAACCGGATGCTCTACCTGCACACGAGTGTTCATCTCGATGAAGTAGAAACGGCCGTTCTCGTACAGGAACTCGAAAGTGCCCGCGCCACGGTAGTTGATGTCGATGCACGCCTTGACGCAGCGAGCCAGTACTTCCTGGCGAGCTGTTTCGTCCAGGCCCGGTGCCGGCGCCTCTTCCAGTACTTTCTGGTGACGGCGTTGCAGCGAGCAATCGCGGTCGCCCAGATGGATGGCGTGGCCCTGGCCGTCGGACAGTACCTGCACTTCCACGTGACGTGGGTTGGTCAGGTACTTTTCCAGGTAGACCATCGGGTTGCCGAACCAGGCGGCAGCTTCCGAGCGAGTCTGCTTGGCGGCTTCGATCAGTTCTTCTTCCTTGTGCACCACGCGCATGCCGCGACCACCACCGCCACCGGCGGCCTTGATGATCACCGGGTAACCGACTTCGCGACCAATGCGCAGGGCGGTTGCCTCGTCTTCAGGCAGTGGGCCGTCGGAACCTGGAACGGTAGGTACGCCGGCCGCGATCATGGCGTCCTTGGCCGATACCTTGTCGCCCATCAGGCGAATGGTTTCGGCTTTCGGGCCGATGAAGGCAAACCCGGATTTCTCCACCTGTTCGGCGAAATCGGCGTTTTCCGCGAGGAAGCCGTAGCCGGGGTGGATGCCATCAGCGCCGGTCACTTCAGCGGCGGCGATGATGTTCGAGACTTTCAGGTACGAGTTCGTGGCCAGTGGCGGGCCGATGCAGATGCTTTCGTCCGCCAGTTTCACGTGCATCAATTCGGTATCGGCCGTCGAGTAAACAGCGACGGTCTTGATGCCCTCTTCCTTACAGGCGCGCAGGATACGCAGCGCGATCTCGCCGCGGTTGGCGATCAGGACTTTTTGCAGTTTCTTCGCAGGTTTCAACATCGAAGGCGCTCCGCGGTTCAAACGATGGTGAACAGCGGCTGGTCGTACTCAACCGGCTGACCGTTTTCTACCAGGATGGATTCGATGACGCCGGCTTTTTCCGCCGTGATGTGGTTCATCATCTTCATCGCTTCAACGATGCAGATGGTGTCGCCCACTTTCACGGTTGCGCCGACTTCAACGAAGGCTGGCGAGGTCGGTGCCGGGGTGCGGTAGAAGGTACCGACCATTGGCGACTTGACCACGAAACCGTTCAGTTTTGGAGCAGCCGGAGCTTCGGCAGCAGCCGCGACCGGAGCAGCCGCCACGGGTGCAGCGGCCGGAGCCGGCGCTTGCATCTGTGGTGCGTAGAACTGTTGGGCCGGGGTCTTGCTGTGACGGCTGATCCGTACGGATTCCTCGCCTTCCTTGATCTCCAGCTCGTCGATACCGGATTCTTCCAGCAGTTCGATCAGTTTCTTAACTTTACGGATATCCATGAATCATCAACTCCCAAAGGGTCGGTCAGGGGCGCTTGGCCGTGTCTTCAAGCTGTTCCAGGGCGGCCTCCAGGGCCAGTCGGTAACCGCTGGCGCCAAGGCCGCAGATCACTCCTACCGCAACGTCGGAGAAGTAAGAGTGATGGCGGAAAGGTTCGCGTTTGTGCACGTTCGATAAATGCACTTCGATGAATGGGATGCTCACCGCCAGCAGCGCGTCACGTAATGCAACGCTTGTGTGCGTAAAAGCGGCGGGATTGATCAGGATAAAGTCCACGCCTTCGCTGCGCGCGGCATGGATGCGATCAATCAGTTCGTACTCGGCATTGCTTTGCAGGTAGAGCAGATGGTGGCCGGCATCACGTGCCCGTCGTTCCAGATCGAGGTTGATCTGTTCGAGGGTCACTGCCCCGTAGACGCCCGGTTCGCGGGTGCCGAGCAGGTTCAGGTTGGGTCCGTGAAGAACCAGTAAGGTCGCCATCGGCTGTTCCTTGTTATTGATGTGGGCACGGTAGAACCCGGCGACTATGCCGCAAAGCCTTTGTGACTGTCCAGTTCTATGCAGTAGGCAGCACGATTAGCGAGGATTGCGCAAAATATGTGACCGCAAGGCTGAATCCGGTCAGTGTGGGAGCTGGTTTGCCTGCGATGGCGGTGGTTCAGCCGCCACATGCGTTGACGGGTGCGCCGCCTTCGCGAGCAAGCCCGCTCCCACATTTTGATCTTCACAAGACGGGAGAGCCGGTCAGACGCGGAATGCCTGCACGGCGGTGTTGAGTTGCCCGCCTAGTACCAATAAGTGCTCGCCCTGGCGGCGTCCCTGGCCAATTCGCAGCAAGTTGTCCTCGCCCAGCTGGTGAATCCGCTCACTGTTATCGCGGATTTCACTCACGGCGCCACTTTGCTGGGCCGTCACATCGGCGATCCGCACGGCGGTGTCGGAAATGGTCTGGATCGCCCCGACGATTTCATCCAGCGCGCCGTCAGCCGCCTGGGCTTGTTCGGCAGTGGCCTCGGCGTGTTCGACCTGGGCACGCATGCCTTCCACCGATTGCCGGGCGGCGGTTTGCAGGCCGAGGATCAGGTGCTGGATTTCGGCGGTGGCGCCAGCGGTGCGCTGGGCCAGGGTGCGCACCTCATCGGCCACCACGGCGAACCCGCGCCCGGCTTCACCGGCCCGGGCGGCTTCGATGGCGGCGTTCAGCGCCAGCAGGTTGGTCTGGTCGGCAATCGAGCGAATCACCGTGAGAACGCCGCCGATGGTCGCGGACTCTTCGGCGAGTTTCTCGATCATCTGCGCATTTATCTGCACTTCGCCGACCAATGCGTGCAACCCGGTCAGGCTCAGGCCGATTACCCGTTGGCCCTGCTCGACGGCCTGGCCCGCGCTGCGGCTGGCCTCGGCAGCCTGGCTGGCGTCGCCGGCAACCTGCTGGATAGTCGCTTCCAGTTCGCCCAGGGAATCGCGAATCTGCGCGGTATCACCGGCCTGGCGCTCGGCCCCGTCGTGCATGCCGCTGCTCAACTCCGCCAGCGCGCTGCTGCTGCCGGCCACTTGCTCGGCGTTGCCTCTGATGGTGCCCACCAGGTCCACCAGGTAGGCGCGCAGGCGGTTCAGGGACTCTTCGATATCGTGCAGTTCGCGGTTGGTCTTGCCCAGGGCAATGTGTTGGCTGAAGTCACCTTCGGCCCAGGTGGACAAAGCGGGCGCCAGGTTGGTCAGCACCCGCGCCAGGCGCCGCTGCAAGGTGTCGATCAAGAGGGCGATCAGCAGAATCAGGCCGATCATCACGCCTTGCATCAGCCGCACTTCGCCCTGGATCTGCGCGTGCTGGGCGCGCACCACAGGCTCCAGCCCGGCGATGGCTTGCTGCACGGCGTTGATTTTCAGGTGGGTGGCGGTGGCCAGTTCGGTGCGTTGCTGGATTTGTTCGCGGGTGCGTTTCAGCTCGGCGGGGTAGCGGGTCAGCAGGCTGTTGAGTTCGCGCTTGAGGTCGACGCCGGTGTCCTGGGCCACGGTTTTTTCAGTGTTTTCCAGGCCCATCATGGCCGAGAAATCGTCGGTACTGGACTCGCTGCTGGCGGTCACCCCCAGTAATGGCAGCTGCCCCAGCACGTCAGCCTGGCTGCGGATATTACTGACTTCGCGCTCCACATCGTCGGCCAGTTCGCTGCGCCCGCTGCTCACCAGCTTGTCCCGGGCGAGGGAGAGTTTCGCCAGGTGCTGGGACGCAGCGAGCAACGGCGGCAGATAGCGCGCCGCCTCGGGCGTACTGACACCGCTGGCGTACTGGTTCAGTTGCTCCAGGTTGGCACCGAGTTCGCGTTCGGCTTGCAGCAACAGGGCTTGCGGGTCGCCGGCCAGCTTACCGGCGGCCAGCAGGTCGGTCTTGCCGAAGGTGTCCAGGTCGGCAAGGCTGGGGCGCAGGTTTTGCGCCAGCTCTGCGGGTAACTCATCCAGCTGCTGCAACAGGTTTTCCAGGCTCTGGCTGGCGCCGCTCAGGCGCAGGGCGTCGCCGCTGGCGAGGTAATCGTCGATATTGCGCGCGGCCTGGTTCTGGAACGTCTGCGACAGGCCAAGGTAGCGCTCCATCAGCAGGTAAGGCCGTTCCAGGGCACGTTGCGACCACCAGAGCGTAGCGCCCAGGGCCAGGCAAACGGCGACCAGAAGGAGGGTGTTCAGATTCGTCAGCAGCTTCAGGCGCATGCGTGGTTTCAACCGACAGCAGAAGTAAGTGCCTGAAGTTATTGCGTTTCCATTACAGAGTTATGACGGATTCGGTGGATTCCGGTGAAAAGGTGGCACTTTGCTTTGATGCACGCGCCGACATCACCCGGTTACGCCCGGCATCCTTGGCGCGGTACAGGGCCTCGTCGGCCTGGGCCGCCATCATCAGGCTGTCGGAGCCGTCGCAGAGCTCCACCACGCCGGCACTGAACGTGCACCACAAATCCTGGGGCTGGGCGGGATAGTGAATCTCGGCGAAGCGCCCGCGAATCTCGTCAAGTACTTGGCAAGCCCTGTCGAGGTCGGTGTCGGGCATCACGATGGCAAATTCTTCGCCGCCGTAACGGCCTATATAGTCGGTCTTGCGCAGGCGCTGCTTGAGAAACAGCGCGAGGCTCTTGATCACCCGGTCGCCCATGGGGTGGCCGTGGCTGTCGTTGACCCGCTTGAAGTGGTCGATGTCGAGCATCGCAAAACTCAGCGGCTTGCTCTCGCGGCGCGCGCGGAAGCTGCAGTCTTCGAGCAGTTGCAGGATGTGGGTGTGGTTGTACAGCCCGGTGAGGCTGTCGCGCACCATCCGCGCCTTGAGGTTGCGTGCCCGCGCGGCGCGGTTGCGTACGGTGGTGATCAGGTGCCGCGGCTTGATCGGCTTGGTGAGGAAGTCGTCGCCGCCTTCGCTCATGGCGTCCAGTTGCTTGTCCAGGTCGTCTTCGGCCGAGAGATAGATGATCGGCACGCTGACGTAGCGGTCATTGTGACGGATCACCTTGGCCAGCTCGGTACCGGTGCAGGCCGGCATATACATGTCGAGGATGATCAGGTCGGGCTGGAAGTCCGCCAGCTCGGCCATGGCCTGGATCGGTTCGATCAGGGTGCGGGTAACGATACCGGCACTGTTGAGCAGGCGCTCGGTGTGCATCGCCTGGGCCCGCGAGTCGTCGATGATCAGCACTTTATAAGGTTCGTACTGGGCGACGCAGGTCAGCACTTCGATTTTTTCCAGCAGGCTCGACGCCTCCAGGGTGCCGGTGAGGAACTCCTGGCCGCCGGCGCGCACGGCGGCCAGGCGGGTTGGGGTGTCGGTTTCGTGCAGGCTGAAAAACAGCAGTGGCAGCTTCTGCTCCAGGCCTTCCTGGGCTTCGGCGGCGAGCTTCAGGCCGAGGCCGGCGCCGCAGAAATCCACATCCATCACAATGGCCGCCGGCAAGCGCTCGGCCATGGATGAGCGAAACGCCGCCACGCTGTCGAGGGACTGGGCGCTCAAGCCGAAAAATTCCAGCTGCTTGGCCAGGCGGTCGGCGCGGTCGTGATCGGCCAGCATCACGTAGATCGGCTTGCGCATCGGCGGCAGCAGGGTTTGTTCCAGCTGGTCGCCCTGGCGCAGCCCGGTGCGCGACAGGCGCTGCATCAAACGGTTGAGTTCGGTGATCAGGTGGCTGCTCAGGCGGCCGCGGTTGTCGTCCACCGCCTTGAGTGAAGCGCCGATCTGGTGCGCCAGTTGGCCGTGTTCCGGCTGCTCGAAGCGCTCGGCAAAACGCAGCAGGCGCAGGTTGGCCTCACTGAGCTCGGACAAGTCAGTGGTCGACCATTCGCTGCGTTGCAGGCGCTGCCAGATCTCAAGAATTTGACGTGCCTGATGAATTACCCGCTGGGCAAAATGGTGCTTGAGACGCTCACGGCTGGGGTCTTCTGGCTCGGTCATATCCTGACTACTAGTTAGGCTGCATGCTGAGGTCGAACTGATGGCTCTATGCTAGCACCTCTTTTCCGTTGCACGAGTGTCATACGTCAATTAACTGCAAGGTCGCAGAGATTCATTTATCGACCATGCAGTCGCGCGGGCGTAAACAGCGTGCATCCTTTATAGTCGAACCGCGTACTCGCGCCACCCTGGCTAAAAGCGCCGCACTGCTCGGCACGATGGGGCAGGGTTGTGGTCGTAGCTATTGAACTCAAGTGATTGAAAGGATATCGCCATGCTGGACTGGAAAAACCGCGCAGGCAGTGCAAAGGGCCCGGCCCCTGAAACCAAGTCGGCCCCCCGCAGCTATTTCCGTAACCTGCTGATGAGCCGCGCGTTGCTCTCGCTGGTTGCGTTGTACCTGTTGGTCACCGGTGCCCTGGGTTGGTACTGGAGCGAAGAGCCTGCGTTGTTCCCGGTCCAGCAGAATGCGCAAATTGCCGCCGAGAAGGACGGCAAGCAGATGGTGGTGGGCTTTACCACCGTCGAAACCCTCAAGACGGTGGTGGGCACCCTGCTGAACAAGCCGGGTGGCTACATTTCCAACGACCGTTTCCCGCCGGGCCTGTGGATGGACAACATGCCGAGCTGGGAATACGGCGTACTGGTGCAGGTGCGTGACCTGACCCGTGCCCTGCGCAAGGACTTCGCCCGCTCCCAGTCGCAGTCGGCGGAAGACGCAGACCTGGCCAAGGCCGAACCGCGCTTCAACTTCGACAACAAGAGCTGGGTGCTGCCGTCCAGCGAGTCGGAATACCAGGAAGGCATCAATTCCCTGAGCCGCTACGAAGCGCGCTTGTCCGACCCGAATCAAAAAGGCGCGCTGTTCTATGCACGTGCCGACAACCTCAACAACTGGCTGGGTGATGTGGCGACTCGCCTGGGTTCGCTGTCGCAACGGCTGTCGGCCAGTGTGGGTCGGGTCAAGCTCAACACCGCGCTGAAAACCGAAGCGCTGGCGCCGGGTGAAGTGCCCCAGGTCGACGAAGAAGTGGTGGAAACCCCATGGATGCAGATCGACAACGTGTTCTACGAAGCCCGCGGCCAGGCCTGGGCCCTGTCGCACCTGCTGCGCGCCATTGAAGTCGACTTCGCCGATGTGCTGGCCAAGAAGAACGCCACCGTCAGCGTGCGCCAGATCATTCGTGAGCTGGAAGCTTCGCAAGAGCCGGTATGGAGCCCGATGATTCTCAACGGCAGTGGCTTTGGCATCCTGGCCAACCATTCGCTGGTCATGGCCAACTATATTTCCCGGGCCAACGCTGCAGTGATCGACCTGCGTCAGCTCCTGAACCAGGGTTGATGATGGACGCTTCCACCAGGGAGGCAGCGCACCGCGCCGCCTCCGACGCCGAACTGATTGCCTGGGTCGACGAGCAGGACAACCTGCTCGGCAGCCTCGTACGTTCCGATCTGCGCCGGCGCGGGCTGATCGGGCGCTGCACCTTTATTTTCCTGTTCAACTCGGCCGGTGAGCTGTGTGTGCACCGGCGCACCCTGAGCAAAGCCATGTACCCGGGTTTCTGGGACACGGCGGCGGGCGGAATGGTGGCGGCCCACGAGTCCTATGCCGAGTCGGCGGCCCGTGAGCTGGAAGAAGAGTTGGGCGTCAGCGGCGTCGAACTGACCGCCCACGATCACTTCTACTTCGAAGACGGCGACAGCCGGCTCTGGTGCACCTCGTTCTCGGCCGTGTGGGACGGGCCGCTGCGAATCCAGCCGGAAGAAGTCATGGAGGCGCGCTTTCTGCCCCTGGCGACGGTGCTTCAGGAGGCCGAGCAAAAGCCCTATTGCCCGGATGCCCAGGAAGGGTTGCGTCGTTATTTGGCCCTGCGTCGCTAAAGTTGCATAAATTGGCGCCATTTGGCTCTTAGCAAGGGGCGTTTTTGCCGTTACACTGCGCGACTTTTCAGGCTGAACCGCTGTTGTTCCACCCTGTAGAAGCGAGCTTGCTCGCGAAAAACGTAAGCACGACGCGTGCTGTCTGAAGGCCCGCGTTATCGTTGACGACCTTCGCGAGCAAGCTCGCTCCTACAGTGGTTTGAACATCGGCGGCTCAGTAGCGCTGCCCCTGCCTGAGTGGGGCTTCGCGGTCGATGATCCCATCGATCAGTCTTTGTCCTCCCAAGAGGATTGCCGGTGGCCAAAAAAGCCGCATCCTTCGCCGCCCTTGGTGGCCTGGTATTTTCCACCGACGCAGGTCGACACTGCCCGGACTGTCGCCAGCCCGTGGACGCTTGTACCTGCAAAACAACCCTGATTCCCGAAGGCGATGGTATTGCCCGCGTTCGTCGCGAGAGCAAGGGCCGTGGCGGCAAGACAGTGACCACCATCACTGGCGTGCCCCTGGCCGAAGAAGCCTTGAAGGAACTGGCCACCACGTTGAAAAAGCGCTGTGGCACCGGTGGCGCCCTGAAAGACGGCGTGATCGAGATCCAGGGCGACCACGTCGAGTTGCTGTTGGCCGAGCTGATCAAGCTGGGTTACAAGGCGAAGAAATCCGGCGGCTAGCAGCCTCTGTGAAAACCACCCCGATAGCCCGCTGGCTGAACGCGAACTGTCGTCCCCATGGTTTTCACAGAGCCTGTTCCTGACCGGTGTCTAAACTCTGTCCTGCAAGTGGGGTCTACCCCTCTCACAGGCAAATCGTCATTTTCATTCTTTAGACTGCGCCAGCCTCTGATCAGGCCGGTGCACTTCGACTTCATTTATAGGGGACTTCGATGTCCGTACGACGCACACGCAAAGACGATGGCAGCCAATGGACAGTTGCGGACAGCCGCAGTGTTTACGGGATTCGCCATTGGGGGGCCGGGTATTTCGCGATCAATGATGCCGGTCGCGTTGAAGTCCGTCCGAACGGCCCGAACAGCACGCCTGTGGACCTGTACGAGCAAGTCGACGAGCTGCGCAAAAGCGGCCTGTCCCTGCCGTTGCTGGTGCGCTTCCCCGACATCCTGCAAGACCGCGTGCGCCAGCTGACCGGCGCGTTCGACTCCAATATCGAGCGCCTGGAATACCAGAGCAAATACACCGCGCTGTACCCGATCAAGGTGAACCAGCAGGAAGCGGTGATCGAGAACATCATCGCCACCCAGGACGTGTCCATTGGCCTGGAAGCCGGCTCCAAGCCCGAGCTGCTGGCCGTGCTGGCCCTGGCGCCGAAAGGCGGCACCATCGTCTGCAACGGTTACAAGGACCGTGAGTTCATCCGCCTCGCGCTGATGGGCCAGAAGCTGGGCCACAACGTGTTCATCGTGATCGAGAAAGAATCCGAAGTCGGCCTGGTGATCGAAGAAGCCGCCAACCTCAAGGTCAAGCCACAGGTGGGCCTGCGGGTGCGCCTGTCGTCCCTGGCGTCGAGCAAGTGGGCAGACACCGGTGGCGAGAAATCCAAATTCGGTCTGTCGGCGGCGCAATTGTTGTCGGTGGTCGAGCGCTTCCGCGCGGCGGGCCTGGACCAGGGCATCCGCCTGCTGCACTTCCACATGGGTTCGCAGATCGCCAACCTGGCCGACTACCAGCACGGGTTCAAGGAAGCCATTCGTTACTACGGCGAACTGCGCAACCTCGGCCTGCCGGTAGACCACATCGATGTGGGCGGCGGCCTGGGCGTGGACTACGACGGTACCCACTCGCGTAACGCCAGCTCGATCAACTACGACATGGACGACTACGCCGGCGTGGTTGTGGGCATGCTCAAGGAATTCTGCGACGCGCAGAGCCTGCCGCACCCGAACATCTTCTCCGAGAGCGGCCGTTCCCTGACCGCCCACCACGCCATGCTGGTGGTGCAAGTTACCGACGTCGAGAAGCACAACGACGACGTGCCGCTGATCGAGAACAAGGAAAGCCTGCCGGAAACCGTGCAATGGCTGGTGGACCTGCTGGGCCCGACCGACATTGAAATGGTCACCGAAACCTACTGGCGCGCCACTCACTACATGAGCGACGTGGCAACCCAGTACGCCGACGGCAAGATCACCCTGGCCGAGAAAGCCCTGGCCGAGCAGTGCTACTTCGCCGTCTGCCGCCGCCTGCACGACTCGCTGAAAGCCCGCCAGCGTTCCCACCGCCAGGTGCTGGACGAACTCAACGACAAGCTGGCCGACAAGTACATCTGCAACTTCTCGGTCTTCCAGAGCCTGCCGGACACCTGGGCCATCGGCCAGGTGCTGCCGATATTGCCGCTGCATCGCCTCGACGAAGAACCGTTGCGCCGTGCGGTGCTGCAGGATTTGACCTGCGACTCCGACGGCAAGATCAAGCAGTACGTGGATGAGCAAAGCATCGAGACCAGCTTGCCGGTGCACGCTGTGAAAGAAGGCGAGGACTACCTGCTGGGGATCTTCCTGGTGGGTGCCTACCAGGAAATTCTCGGCGACATGCACAACCTGTTCGGTGACACCGACTCGGTGAACATCTACCAGCGTGACGACGGTTCGGTGTACAGCGCCGGGATCGAGACCCACGACACCATCGAAGACATGCTGCGCTACGTGCACTTGTCGCCGGAGGAGTTGATGACTCACTACCGTGACAAGTGCGCCAGCGCGAAGATCACGGCGGCGGAGCGGACTCAGTTCCTGGATGCGTTGCGTCTTGGTTTGACGCGTTCGTCGTACCTGTCCTCTTAAGCACACCGCTTCCAGGCTGACAAAGATCTCAATGTGACAGAGATCCAGTGTGGGAGCGGGCTTGCTCGCGAAGGCGGTGTGTCAGTCGATACATGTGCAG
>NZ_JBSVWQ010000186.1:0-11108 GCF_054071215.1 Pseudomonas sp. SDO5522_S412
TTGCTTACTTTTGCGCTGTTCAAAAGTGAGCCGCTGTAAGAGCGGAACCATAAGTAGCCGTTACCTAAATAACGGATATGTACTCCCCCCAAAGCAAAAAAAAGGCCGCACCCTGCCAAGGAGACGGCCAAAAAAATTGTCGAGGCATTTGAAACTAACGTGCAGTAATCACCGACAGCTTGGTAATCCCCGCGCGCTCGATAGACGCCATGGCTCGCGCCACTTCGCCATAGTTCACTCCATCATCAGCCTGCAGTTGCACCCGCACATCCGGGTCCTTGGCCTTGGCCGACTGCAAGTTGAACTCCAGCAAATCCGGCTGGATTTCATCCTTGTTGATAAACAGTTTCCCGGCCGCATCAATGCTCACCACCAGCGGGTCCTTCTGCTCCACCGGGGCCACGGCCTCGGTCTTGGGCAAGTTGATCGGAATCGCATTGGTCAACAACGGCGCCGTGACGATAAACACCACCAGCAGCACCAGCATCACGTCCACCAGCGGCGTAACGTTGATCTCGCTCAGCACCTCATCACTGTCTTGCGTGGAGAAGGCCATCTCAGGACGCCTCCTTCACTTTTTGCGCGCCACCCTGGGCACCGGCCTTGCTCAGCGTCGGGTGCAGCAGCACGCGGAACGAGTTCTTCTGCGCCAGGCTGTAGAAGTCGTGGGCGAAGTCGTCCAGGTCAGCAGCCGTGAGCTTCAGGCGACGCAGGAAGTAGTTGTAGACCAGCACCGCCGGCACCGCGACGGCAATACCCACACCCGTGGCAACCAGTGCCGCACCGATCGGCCCGGCCACGGTTTCGAGGCTGGCGGAACCGGCGGCGCTGATGCCTTTCAGGGCTTCCATGATCCCCCACACAGTGCCGAACAGGCCGATAAACGGCGAGGTGCTGCCGATACTCGCAACCACGGCCAGGCCGGTCTCCAGGGAGCGACGCTCACGCACGATCTGTTGGCGCAAAGCGCGTTCAAGACGGTCCTGATGGTTGATCGCCTGGCTCAGGTCAGCAGCGTGTGGCGCCTCACCCACCTGGATCGCGGCGTAACCAGCCTGGGCCACACGAGCGGCGGCGCCGGGTTTGGTTTCGGCCAACTCAGCGGCCGAGTCCAGGCTGGATGCCGCCCAGAACTGTTTGTGGAACTTGCGATCCTGGGACTTGAGGCGGCCGAACTGGACGCCCTTGAGCAGGGCCAGGCCCCAGGTAGCGACCGAAAAGACCACCAGCAGCCAGATCACAGCGCTTTCGATGGATTCAGTTGGAGATGCTAATGCCATGATGTTTTCCCTCTGTGCAGGTCGCGATGTGTCCAACACACCGCATCCAATAATTAATGAATCTTGAAATCGATCGGTACGCTGACCCAGCCGTCCTGGGCCACATCACCCTGCTTGGCCGGTACAAAACTCCAGCGCTTCACGGCAGCCAGTGCGGCTTCGTCGAGTTGCTGGCGACCACTGCTTTTCTGAATCTGGATCTCACCCGGCTTGCCGGTGGCCAATACATGCACCCGCAACAGCACCGTGCCTTCCCAACCCCGGCGCTGGGCCAGTGACGGGTATTCCGGCGCCGGGTTCTTCAGGTACGCGGCGTTGGCCGAGGCCGGTGTGACCGGCGCGGGCGCAGGCGGTGCCGGCGGTGCTGGAGCCGGTGGCGCGGGTACAGGCGGCGCGGGCGGCTGCTCGGCTACCGGTTTCGGTGCGGGCTTGGGCACAGGCTTTGGCACCGGCTTGGGTTTCGGAATCTTTTTCGGCGCCGGCTTGGCGGCCAATTCATCAACCACCGGCGGCGGTGGCTCGACAACCGGTGGCGGCGGCGGTGGCGGTACAGGCGGCGGCGGCTCCACAACCGGCGGAGCCGGCTGGGAAAATTCGATCGTCATCGGCGGGATTTCCGGCGGCACAATCGGCAGCACCGGGGTTGGCTTCTGGCTGACCCAATAGATCACCGCGCCATGCAAGGCCAGCGCGAGAATCCCCAACAGGATCGCTTCACGCCGACTCAACACACCCTTCGGGGTTTTCTGCGTACGCAACTGCCCCAACGGCGCGCGATGCGGCCGGCCAAGGTCGACCAACTCACCACCCGGTGCGTGGCGCCACTGCGCCTCTTGTGCACTGGCGGCGGTCTGGACATTGCCCATTGATTAACTCCCCTGCGGTCTTAAGCAAAAAAACCGACGGGCCTGCCTTGGCGGCCGTCGAGGGCTGAATCATCGGGGGCAGACGCTTATCTCTTAAAGTAATCTTTAAAGTTATAGATAGATCTAAATTGAATAACCGAAACATCCGGATACGCCGAAGCCACGTCCTGCGCGGCCTGGCGCCGTGGGGGAAAATCTCAATGCTTTTGAGGCATACAAAATATTCACTGAAGGCATGGCTCAGCGTGGATTACCGGCACATAAATCCTGCAATTGGCGTAGCAACGCCTGCCCGGCCGCACCAAGGCCGTTGCGTCCATACAGCGCCAGCCGCACGCCCTGCACCGCAGGCAAACCGCTGTCCGCGCCCAACACCACGTGCCCGGGCTGCACCACCCGCACCGGCAACAGGCTGATCCCCAGCCCCGCCGCCACCGCCGAACACACGCTGGCCAAGCTGGCGCTGGAATAACCGATGCGCCAGCGCCAGCCGCCCACCTCCAGGTGATGCAGCATTTCATTGCGGTACAGGCCGCCAGCGGGAAACGCCACCAACGGCAGCGGATCACGTCCCAGGGACGGCGAACTGCGGCTGTCGACCCAACACAACGGCTCCGGCCAGGACACCAGGCAGTCATCGCTGTCACCCATTTGCTTGACCAGCAGCACGTCGAATTCACCGCCGCGATAATCCCGCAACAATTCCGGCCCCAAGCCGCTGGTGACCTCCAGGCGCACCCGGGGATAAGCCTGCACAAACGCCGACAGCAGCGGCATCAGGCGCTCGGCCGCAAAGTCCTCGGGCACCGCCAGGCGCAACACGCCATCGCTCTGCTGATTGATCAGCACGTCGGCCGCCTCTTCGTGCAGCGCCAGGATGCGCCGCGCATACGCCAGCAAGCGTTCACCTTCCACCGTGGCTACCACGCGGCGCTGGTCGCGGTCGAGCACCTGGCTGCCCAACGCATCTTCCAGGCGGCGGATCTGTTGGCTGACCGTGGACTGGGTCAAGTGCAGCCGCTCGGCCGCGCGGGTGAAATTGCCGCAATCGACGACGGCAACAAAGCTGCGCAACAACACAGGATCGAACATGGGCTCACCATTCCATTTGCCACTGATTGGCATGGTTATATTTAATTTCAGAATACCCCTGCGGCTGCCCATACTTCACGCCTCATTGCGCACGAGGGGTTTTCCATGACTGACGATCAACAGCATCTGCATCACGCCGTGCAACTGGCCAAGGCCAACGTAGCCGCCGGTGGCCGCCCGTTTGGTGCCGTGCTGGTGCGCAACGGCGAGGTGCTGGTGGAGGCGGTCAACGAAATCCACTTGAGCCAGGACCCCACCGCCCACGCCGAGATGCTCGCCATCCGTGCCGCCAGCCAACAACTCGGCCCGCGCCTCGACGGTTGTGTGATCTACGCCAGCGGCCAGCCCTGCCCGATGTGCCTGAGTGCGATGCACCTGTGCGGCATATCCCGTGTGGTATTCGCTGCCAGCAACGACGTGGCGGCGCCCTTTGGTTTGTCCACAGCAGCGATCTACCAGCAACTGGCGCTGCCGCTGGCGGAGCAAAAATTGCCCGTGCAGCACCTGCCGCAGGCAGCGATGCAAGCCCTTTACCGCGAGTGGCAGGCCCTGCGTGACGCTGAATAATTCATTCGCCGGCAAGCTCGCCGGTTGGGGTTTGCTGGTAGTGCTGGGCCTGAACCTGCGGCCCATCCTCAGTTCCATCAGCCCGTTGCTGGGGGAAATCCGTCTGGCCACCGGCCTGAGTTTCCAGAGCAGCGCCCTGCTCACCAGCCTGCCGGTGATCTGCATGGGCCTGGTGGCGTTGGTGGGGGTGCGCCTGGAGGCGAAGCTGGGGGAGCGTCGCGGAATCGCCCTGGGCTTGATGATGATTCTGTTGGCGTGCCTCGCGCGCTGGCTGTTTGGCCAGGCGCCGGCGCTGCTGGCCACCGCATTGTTCGGCGGTGCGGGTGTGGCGCTGATCCAGGCGCTGGTGCCGGCGATGATCAAGCGCCAGTTTCACCAGCGCGTGCCGTTGGCGATGGGGGTTTACTCGGCTTCGCTGATGGGCGGCGGTGGCTTGGCCGCCCTGCTCAGCCCGTTGGTGGCGGGGCATTTCCAGCAGTGGCAGGCGGGGCTCGGGATCTGGCTGCTACCGGCCCTGGGCGCACTATTGTTGTGGGCGTGGCTGCCATTGGGTGCGGCGAAAAACCCGCAGGTGACGGCGCCGTTCCAGGGCCTGCGCAACCGTCGGGCGTGGTTGCTGGCGCTGTATTTCGGCCTGGTGAATTGCGGCTACATGAGCATGGTCGCGTGGCTGCCGGCCTACTACCAGCAGTTGGGTTGGGGCGTACTGCCCAGTGGTTCGCTGCTGGCGTTCATGACGATCTTCCAGGTAATCGCCGCGCTGCTGATGCCGGCACTGGCGCAACGTGGCATTGATCGTCGACCGTTACTGAGCATCAGCCTGCTGGCCCAGACCGTGGGCTATATCGGCCTGCTGACGGCGCCGCTGGAATTCCCCCACGTGTGGGTGGCGTTGATCGGTTTCGGCCTGGGAGCATGTTTCGCCCTGAGCCTGTTGTTGACCCTGGATCACCGCCGCGACCCTCGGGAGGCCGGCCAACTGGCGGCGTTCGTCCAGGGCGTGGGCTTTTTGATCAACGCCGTATCACCGTGGCTGACCGGCTGGCTGCGGGAATTGACTGGCAGTTTCGTCAGCGCCTGGATGGTGCTGACGCTGACGGTGGTGGCGATGCTGATACTCACCCGGGTGTTCAGCCCGGCCACCTACCGCACAGGCTCTATGGATATGCAATTTGAATCTAGATAAAACAATGAACATTCTTTTGCGGAATAAGCGAGGCGATTAGAATCGCGGTTTCCTTCAGGACGCCGGAAAACTCCATGGACCTTCGCCAACTGCGCTACTTCATTGCTCTGAACGAGTACCGCAGTTTTGTGCGCGCCGCCGACGCCATGGGCATTACCCAGCCGGCGTTCAGCCGCAGCATCCAAAGCCTGGAACAGGAGTTTGGCTGTGTGCTGGTGGACCGCGCCCACAAAGACCTGCGCCCCACTCCCGAGGGCCAGGTGGTGTTGCAACATGCCTTGTCGCTCGTTCAGGGGGCGGCGCGGCTGAGCCACGAAGTCACCCGCATGACCAAGCTCGACGCCGGCGAATTGCGCTTTGGCTGCGATGCCGTGGCGGCGGTGAACCTGGTGCCTGGAGCGATCGCAAGGTTTGTCGGCGCTCATCCACGAGTACGCAGCGGTTTGCATGTGGATAACTGGGAAAAACTCGGACGCAGTTTGAGTCGCGAAGAGATCGAATTCTTCATCGCCGATGTGCGCCACTTCGAGGCCGATCCGAATTTCCAGACCCAGGCCCTGACACCCCGGCGCAATGTATTTTTCTGCCGCGCCGGGCACCCGTTACTGGCCAAGGACAGCCTCTCGACCAACGACTTGTTTGACTACCCGCTGGCCACACCGCTGATCGCTCCCGGGGTACGCAAGCTACTGGCCAACCTGAGCGGGCGTGTCGACTTTTCTCCCGCTATCGAACTGGAGCAGTTTGCGGCGCTGGCAGCCATCGTGCACCAGTCCAACGCGATTGGCCTGGGTGCCGAGGATGCGTTTGCCGAAGACTTTGCCCGTGGCGCACTGACGGTGTTGCACTGGCGCAACGTGCCTCACAGCCTCGACAGTTTGAACAACCGCTGCGGGATCATCAGCCGTACCGGGTTTCGCTTGTCGCCGGCGGCGAAGGCGATGATCGAAACCCTGATCACCGTGGATACCCCCTCTGCTGAAGCAAGCTTGCTCGCCCGCAATTAAAAAACCAGGCTTGCGCGCGACAGCCCATTCTCTTGATTTCAATGAAACTGTTATCGGCAATCAGCGGGTTTTTTCGCCTGCCGGGAACCGACACCATTGGCTCCAGAACAGAAAAACCTGGAGCCCTGCCATGTACTTGAAATACCCAATCAGTTGGACTGCCCTTGCCTTGGCAGCGGCCCTCACCGGCACCGCCGCCCAGGCTTCCATGCCGGCGAACCTGCCCGCCGATCAGAGCGTTGGCGCCATCGAGCAGGTGCACGCCTTCCACGATGCCATGCCCACCGGCGTGAGCGTTACCGAGACCGGACGCATCTTTGTCAACTTTCCTCGCTGGGGCGACGAGGTGCCGTTTACCGTCGCAGAATTGCGCGACGGCAAAGTCGTACCCTACCCTGACCAGGCGATAAACCAGGCCAACCCCAAAGACCCGGCCAAAGGGTTTATCAGCGTACAAAGCGTGGTGGCCGACGGGCGCGGACGCCTCTGGATACTGGACACCGCGGCGCCTGGCTTCTCGCCTCCACAGCCAGGTGGTGCCAAGCTCGTCGCAGTTGAGCTCGCCACCAACAAGGTGGTCAAGACCCTCGTATTCCCGAAAAACGTCATGCTGCCCGGCACCTACGTCAACGACATGCGCTTTGATTTTCGCGTGGGTGACCAAGGCGTGATCTATATCACCGACTCTTCACTTACCGGCCCGGGCGCGATCATCGTCATGGACATCGCCAGTGGCACGGCCATACGCCGGCTCAGTGGTGCACCCTCGACCTCGGTCGACCCGAACTTCGTACCCACGGTCGAAGGCCAGGTCCTGAAAGTGCGGGATGCCAAAGGCGGCACCCAGCCTTTTGCCGTGGCTTCGGACGGCATCGCCCTGTCGGCTGATGGGCAGACCTTGTATTTCTGCCCGCTGTCGAGTCGGCACCTGTACGCCATCCCCACGGCACTGCTGCGTGACGAGACAGTCAGCGAAGCACGGCTCGAAATGGCGGTCAAAGACCTCGGGGAAAAAGGCGCCTCGGACGGGCTTGAAGCCGACGCCTCGGGGGCCGTGTATGCCGGCGACTACGAAAACAACAGCGTGCGCAAACGGCTGGCGAACGGGCAATGGCAGACCATCGTCCATGATCCGCGTGTGCTTTGGCCCGACACACTGTCAATCGGTCCTGATGGCTACCTGTACTTCATCGCCAATCAGCTGCACCGCCAAAGCATCTTTCACGCAGGCAAAGACTTGCGCCAGAAACCCTACAGCCTGCTGCGCGTGAAGATCGATGCCGCACCGGCGCCCACACACTAGCGGCGCCGAAGCATGAATATTGATGCGTTGAACCTGTTCATGCGATCAACAGAGCTGGGCAATATCACCGCAGCCGGCAGGGAGCTGGGACTCGCGCCCTCGGTGGCCAGCCACAAACTGGCGAAGCTTGAAGAATACCTGGGCATGCGCCTGCTGCATCGCACCACTCGCCAGGTCAGCCTGACCGAAGACGGTGCGCTGTTTCTGCCCCATGCAATCCGGGTGCTGGCAGCCGTGGACGAGGCCTATCTGGTCGCGGTGAAAGGCAAGGACGTGGCCAAACGGGTGTTAAGAGTATCCGCCCCCGGGTCCTTCGCGCGGATGTGCCTGATGCCGGCCATTACCCGGTTCCTGCACGCCAACCCGAAGCTGAAGATCGACCTGATACTGTCCGATCAAATGCAGGACCTGACCGAGATCGGGGTTGATGTGGCAATCCGCATCGCCGCCCTGAAGGACTCATCCCTGGTGGCGCGCAAGCTCGGCTGCGACCGACGCATCCTGTGTGCGGCACCCGCCTACCTCCAGGCGCATGGCGAACCGACTTCACCTGCGGAGCTGGTCAATCATTCCTGCATCCTGCTGGGCGACGAGGACCATTGGCGTTTCGTGGGTGCCCAGTCACACGAAGTCACGGCAAACAGTGGTTCGCTCAGAGTCAATTGCGGCGAAAGCGCACGGCTTGCCGCGGAGGGTGGGCTCGGCATCGTCTCTGTTTCACAGTGGAACGCCAGGCCCTCACTGGAAAGCGGCGCATTGGTGGAAATCATGCCGTCCTGTGTCCTGGAGCAAACCCGGGATATCTGGGCGATCTACCCCAGCGCGCGGTTGATCTCATCCAAGGCTCGGGCTTTCGTCGAGTTCATGATCGCCGAGTTCCAGGGCGATTTTTAGCATAGGGAAAAAATCATGACGGTGACTCACCAAGCTGCAGGCAGAACAAATCTCGCGAGCGGCCCACGCGTTGTTCGACTAGGGGTGACAGACTTGTCGTTCCATCGGGTTACCGCTGCGGTGGTAGTGCTGGTGTTGCAACGCATGGGCCTGACCGGGCAAAGACGGCCGTTCGATTCCGAGGCCTTTTACGAATTCTGAATTCGCGGCAGGCTGGCTACAAGGGCCTGCTCACTGAGGCTAGTTTGGCGATGCAGATGTTCTGCAATCTCCCCAAACCGAGGATTCCAACATGCTCTACCTGGTTTTCAGCGGCACCATCAAAGAAGGCAAACAGGCCGAGTTCTATCGTGATGTAGCGGCCGTTTCACAAAAGCTCACCCACCAGCACGACAAGGCCGTGGTCTATCAATGGCATAAGGATGAAGAGAACCCCAACCGGTTCTTTCTCAACGAACAGTGGGAAAGCGTCGCGGACCTGCACGCGCATTTCGAAACGCTCTACAAAGCCTTCGGCCCGGCGAAACCGACCGAGCGCCTGCCGGCGAAAATCCTCGCGTACCTGGATGAAGCACAGGTGAACTTCTACCAGGCCATTCAGTAAATCGCACCCGGTCACCCCAGGGTGACCGGGACGCTTGCTCAGATCGCTGTCCTTTCCACCGGGTTGAGTTCGCTCAGCCGTCCCTCCTGGCGCGCAAACCGATTGGCCCGGGCAAACGTGCCGAAATCGTTGAAGCGCACGCCCATCTCCGCCATCACCTTGTGCGCCGTTTTCACTGTCATCTGGCGGATGTAGAACGGCTCCTTGACCACAAAGTGATGAATCCCGTGGGTGCTGCCGAAGTTGAAGCAGAACGCTTGCAACGGCCACAGCCACCACGGGTTGAGCACCTGGGTTTGCTGGATCACGTTGCCCGGCTCGATGTCGCCGTAGTAGTGCATGTTGGAGCTGACAAAGTGCAGGCAGAAGGTACGCAGCACGTTGGGGCCGATGATCACCACGGCGGCGATGTCGATGACGTGCATCACCGCCAGCGTGTTGGCCGACCAGTCGATCGGCGCGCCCAGCAGGCTGGCGATGCCATTGGCGGCATGAAAGCAGAGGAACACATACCACGCGCCCCAATGCAGCAGCGCCAGCGGTGCGTAGACCAGCGCCGTGCGCTTGAGAATGCCCAGCTTGTGCTTCCAGGATGGTGCGCGCAGCACCCGGATCAGTGCCGACATGATGTTGTCGCCGACCATCAGCAAACGTGCCAGGCCCCACGGTTCACCGTTGGTGATCGCGCGCTCTTCGATGTCGGTTTCGCTGCCGGAAACCTTGTGGTGATTGAGGTGGATATGGCGTCGTACCCAAGGGTTGATGGTGCTGGGCCGCGCCAGCCACACCAGGCCCATCATCAGGTTGTGGGGCAGGCGCTGCTTGCGAAAGTACATGCTGTGGATCAGGTCGTGTTCCAGTTCGTGGGTCAATGACGCGAGGAATGCGTTGAGCAGCAGGCACACCCACCACGCCATGTGCCCGGTGATATACAGCGCCGCCGAACCCAGCATGCCCACCAGGGCAAAGGCCAGGATGCCCGCGCCCAACGCATCCTGATGCAGCAGCCAGGGGTGGCGCTGGCGCAATAACAGCCCCTCGGCCAGCACCACTTCACGAATATGCGCTGAACGCTGTTGTGCGTTCATCTGCCGGGGGCTTGCAGAAGTACCGTCCATGCTTCCATCCTCTGTCTTATTGATGCGTACATCCTGCCCTATGCGATCTGGCGGGACGCTAGCCCCACACGCCAACCTGTTGACCGCAAGCGCCAATCAACATGACCGAACCCACCTCTCTCGCCAGCTGGACCCGCGCCCTGCGCAAGCAGCTCGACGCCCTGGGCCTCGACAGCACCGCGCTGTGCGCCCAGGCCGGGCTCGACCCGCAGTTGATGGAAGATCCGAACGCGCGCTACCCGCTATCGGCCACCACGCGCCTGTGGGAACTGGCGGTACAGGCCAGCGGCGACCCGGCGATTGGCTTGCGGGTGTCGCGGTTTGTCAGCCCCACCACCTTTCACGCGCTGGGTTATGCGCTGGTGGCCAGCGGCAGCCTGCGGGAAGTGTTCGAGCGGATCGTGCGCTATCACCAGGTGGTCAGCGACGCACTGAGCCTGGAGCTTAGCCGGGAGGGCGAACGTTACCGCTTTCGCCTGCAACAGCCCGCCGGTACACCCGCACCCGCGTTTGAGGCGATTGATGCGTTCGCCGCGATTTACGTGCGCACCTGCCGCAATCGCCTGGGCCGGGAGTACGCGCCGCTGGCGGTGTACCTGCGGCGGCCCGAGCCGGCTGATCCCAAGCCGTGGCACACGGTATTTCGCGCGCCGGTGTTTTTTGCCGCCGAGGAAGACCGTCTGGAATTTGCGGCGCGGGACTTTGACAGCCACCTGGACGATGCCAACCCCGAGTTGGCCGAGCACAATGAAACCGTGCTCAAGCGCACCCTGGCGCAACTGCGGCCGCTGACCTGGGAACGCAAGGTGCGTTCGGCCATCGAAGCGCAGTTGCCTGACGGTGAGCCGAGCGCCGAGCGCATCGCCCAGGCGTTGCATCTGAGTTTGCGCAGCTTGCAGCGGCATCTGGCGGATGAGGGCTGCCGGTTTGATGCGCTGCTGAACGAATGCCGGGAGAACCTCGCGCTGCTGCATCTGCGGGATCCCGAGTGTTCGCTGGCGGAGATCAGTCATTTGCTGGGGTTTGCCGATACCAGCAGCTTCAACCGGGCGTTCAAGCGCTGGACCGGGATGACGCCGGGGCAGTTTCGGGATGGGTTGAGGTAGCTGGAGTTGCGGCGGCTGCGAGGGCCTCTTCGCGAGCAAGCCCGCTCCCACATTTGACCGCATTCCAAAGGATGTACTCGGTCAA
>NZ_JBSVWQ010000187.1:0-10772 GCF_054071215.1 Pseudomonas sp. SDO5522_S412
CCAGGCACCGAATGTGCTGACTGATCCACCGCATTCGCGAGCAAGCCCGCTCCCACATTTTGACTGTGTTCCCGCAGGGTGGTAAGTCTGCGGCAGACCGACGCAGGTCAATGTCGCGCCGATTGCCCTGGCGTATAATCGGCGCCCTGCCCCAGCCGGAAACGACCCGATGAACTCGATTGATCCCGCCGTGTTTGAAGAATGGATGATGACCGGCCTGGTCAGCATCCTGATCATTTTCATGGGCTTTATCGTCTGGGACCTGGCGAAGAAATCCAAGGCCGGGCGCTTTGGCTCGATGATCCTGTTCTTCGTGCTGGGCCTGGGCGTTGCCGCGTTCATCATCAAAAGCGTGGTGATCGGCCTGATCGAGTCCGGCGCCTTATAAGCGCGCCGGCACTTCTTTCCATTGGCCTTGGTCCAGGCCGTCGATCGACCAGTCACCAATCCGCACCCGCACCAGACGCAGCGTCGGCAACCCCACTGCCGCCGTCATGCGCCGCACCTGGCGGTTACGCCCTTCACGAATCACCAACTCCAGCCAATGGGTCGGCACGCTCTTGCGAAACCGCACCGGCGGGTTGCGTGGCCACAGTTGTGGCTCGTCCAGTTGCCGGGCTTCGGCGGGCAGGGTCATGCCGTCGTTGAGCTCCACACCGTCGCGCAGGCGTTGCAGCTGTTCCTCGGTCGGTTCGCCTTCCACCTGCACCCAATAGGTTTTCGCCAGCTTGTGCTTGGGGTCCGCGATGCGCGCCTGCAATTGGCCGTCGTTGGTCAGCAGCAACAGGCCTTCACTGTCACGGTCCAGGCGCCCGGCCGGGTAAATGCCGGGGATGTCGATGAAATCCTTGAGGGTCGCCCGCCCGCCTTCATCGCTGAACTGGGTCAGCACATCGAAGGGTTTATTGAACAGGATCAACTTGGGCTCGGCCGGTGGCGCCTTGGCGACACGACGCGGGGCTGACGAAGTTTGCGGACTTTTCACACCAGGGCGGCGGGAAACAGGACGGGCAGGACGGGACATGGCAAAGAAACATCTAACGGTCAGGACCGACAATGCTAGTGGCCTGACCGTTAAATAACCATCCCAACCGTTTAGCGGAACGGCGGCTCGTCGAAGCTGCGCAGTTTGCGCGAGTGCAACGAGTTGAGTTCGGTGCGCAACAGATCCACCGCCTCGATGCCGATCTTCAAGTGCTGGCTGACCGCACGCTCGTAGAACGCGTTGGCCGATCCCGGCAGCTTGATCTCACTGTGCAGCGGTTTATCCGACACACATAACAACGTGCCGTACGGCACCCGCAGGCGGTAGCCCTGGGCGGCGATGGTGCCGCTTTCCATGTCCACGGCCACGGCGCGGGACAGGTTGATCAGCGGCCGTTCCTGGGCCCAGCGCAGCTCCCAGTTGCGGTCGTCGTAGGTCAGCACGGTGCCGGTGCGCAGACGCTTTTTCAGCTCTTCGCCTTTCTCGCCGGTGACGTTGGCCGCGGCTTGCTGCAAGGCCATCTGCACTTCGGCCAGGGCCGGGATCGGAATGTTCGGCGGCACTACCCGGTCGAGAATCCCGTCGCGACGCATGTAGGCGTGAGCCAGCACGTAGTCACCGATGGTCTGGGATTGGCGCAGCCCGCCGCAGTGACCAATCATCAGCCAGCAATGCGGACGCAATACGGCGAGGTGGTCGGTGATGTTCTTGGCGTTGGACGGGCCAACGCCGATGTTCACCAGGGTCACACCATGGCCGTCGCTCGCCTGCAAGTGGTAGGCCGGCATCTGATAACGGTGCCAGACCACGCCGGCAGCAATGGCAGAGGCTTCGCCGTGGTCCATGCTCTTGTCGATGATCACATTGCCCGGCAGCACCATGCGGATAAAGCGCGGGTCGCTGCGCAACTGTTCCAGGCCATGCACGATGAACTGGTCAACGTAGCGGTGGTAGTTGGTCAGCAAAATCCACGGCTGCACATGGCGCCAGTCGCTGCCGGTGTAGTGCACCAGGCGGCGCAGGGAGAAGTCGACGCGGGCGGCATCGAACAATGCCAATGGCAGCGGGTCGGTGTTTTCCCAGTCGTACAGGCCGTCGGCGATGCCATCGGTGGCGGCAGACAGGTCGGTACTCGGGAACACCCGCGCCAGCGTGGCGGCAGTTACACCGGAGCCGGCCAGTTCGTCACCCTGCTCCACCACGTACGGGTAGGGAATGTTCTGCTGGCTGACGCCCACTTCCACCGTCACGGTGAAGTCGTGCATCAACGGCACCAGTTGCTCCAGCAGGTATTTGCGGAAGGCCGACGGATGGGTGACGGTGACGCTGTAGGTCCCCGGCAACTGGACCTTGGCATACGCCCGGGTGGTCTGTGGGACTTCGCCCTGCACCAGGTAGGTCAGGCGAAGTTCCGGGTAGCGAAACATCGCACGTTGTTCGGCGTCGGGTTCGACGCGGTCTTTGAGGTAGCGCTTGAGGGCTTGATTGAGCGCGCCAGTGGCACGCTCATGGAGAGCCGCCAGCCGATCCACGGCTTCTTCGGCGGTTTGAACGACAACAAAAGCTTCGGTCACGGTAAGCATCCTGTGTTCTGACTTGCAGGCCTTCATCTTGCCTGTATCCCTGGCGCACTGGAACACCGGAATTGGAATGCGATCAATAATGTGGGAGCGGCGGTGCGACGATTCGACTTGCTCGCGAAAGCGGTAGGTCAGTCAGCACATGTATTGGCTGATCCACCGCCTTCGCGAGCAAGCCCGCTCCCACATTTTGACCGTGTTTGTTCAGGAAAAAGGAGGTGTCGAGCGCGCGACAATCGCTTCCACATTCACACCCCGCGGCAAGGTGCCATAGACCCGGCCCGACGACTCACCCAGTCGGCTGGCGATAAAACCGTCACTGACACTGGCATTACCCGCCTCCAGCAACAACTTGGCCTGCAGTGCCACGGCAATGTCCTCGGTCAGTTGTCGGGCACGGTACTGGATGTCCTGGGTGTCCATAAAGGCCGACTTCAACTGCTCGATGTGCCGCGCCAGGTGCTTGTGACCGTGGCCATCCCCCAGCTCGACAAACAGCGCTTCCAGCACGCCCGGTTCTTTCGACAAGGCCCGCAGCACATCCAGGCACTGCACATTGCCGGAACCTTCCCACGTCGAGTTGACCGGCGCCTCACGGTACAAGCGCGGCAGGATACTGTCCTCGACATACCCCGCACCGCCCATGCACTCGGCGGCTTCGTTGATCATCGCGGGCGCGCGCTTGCAGATCCAGTACTTGCCCACCGCCGTCACCAGCCGGGCGAATTTGGCTTCCTGTTCGTTATCCAGATGGTCCAGCGCGCGCCCCATGCGCATGCTCAAGGCCAGGGACGCCTCGCTTTCCAGGGCCAGGTCGGCCAGTACGTTCTGCATCAACGGTTGCTCGCTGAGCACCCGGCCACCTACCAGGCGGTGAGCGCAATGATGGCTGGCCTGGGTCAGCGCCTGGCGCATCAGGGCGCTGGAGCCGACCATGCAATCGAAGCGGGTCATCGCCACCATCTCGATGATGGTCGGTACGCCGCGCCCTTCTTCGCCGATCATCCAGGCCAGCGCGCCACGAAACTCCACTTCGCTGGAAGCGTTGGAGCAGTTGCCGAGCTTGTTTTTCAGGCGCTGGATGTAGAACTCGTTGCGGGTGTCATCCGGGCGGTGCCGGGGCAGCAGGAAACAGGTCAGGCCCTTGTCGGTCTGGGCCAGGGTGAGGAAGCCATCGCACATCGGCGCGGAGCAGAACCACTTGTGCCCCACCAGCTCATACGCCTGGCCCGGGCCGCCAGCGCCCACCGGGTAAGCGCGGGTGGTGTTGGCGCGCACGTCGGTGCCACCCTGTTTCTCGGTCATGGCCATGCCGATGGTGGCGCCGGCCTTGTGGGCAATGCCGACGTTGCGCGGGTCGTATTCGGTGGCGAGGATTTTCGGCAGCCAGGTTTCAGCCAGGTCTGGCTGCAGGCGCAGGGCCGGGACGCAGGCGAACGTCATGGTCAGCGGGCAGCCGGTACCGGCTTCGGCCTGGCTGTGCAGGTAGGTCATCGCCGCGCGGGCCACATGGGCGCCGGATTGCGGATGGGCCCACGGCAACGACGGCAGGCCGTGTTCGACGGCGGTGCGCATCAGTTCGTGGTAGGCCGGATGAAACTCCACCAGGTCGATGCGATGGCCAAACCGGTCATGGCTGTTGAACACCGGTTTGTTCTGGTTGGCCAGGAACCCGGCTTCCATCAGCGGCCCGCCCGCCAGCGCACCATAGGTGTCGATGCGCTGCTCGGCCCAGCCGGCGCCGAAGCGCCGGGACCAGTCTTGCAGCGGCAAGTCGATACGGTACAGATTGGTGCCGTCCAGGGACGGTGGCTGGTTGGTGACGTCGTGGGTTTCGGCGAACTGGTGCAGGTGCATGACGGGCCTCCTGAAAAAAGGCCACGTTCATTGAGGCCTGAATTTCAGTTAAGCACCGTCACCCGGGTTAAAAAAGTGGCATAAACGCCTAATTGGCGGCGCTTTCACCCTCAACCATATGCAACAACCGCAGTTGCAGCACCCGTTGCAGGGCCTCGAAACGTACCGGCTTGGCCACTCGGTCGGTGATACCCACGCCGTGGCAGCGCTCGCGTTCCGGGGCTTGTAACGAGGTGCTCAAGGCGATCACCGGCAGCTCACCACAGCCGGGCAACGCACGGATCTGGCAGCACAGCGAAAAGCCGCCCTCGGGCACATCCAGCAACACTGCGTCGAAGGTTTGACTCTGCAGCAACGCCAGGGCGGCCGGCCCATTGTCGACGGTTTTCACCCGATAACCGAGCTTGAGCAACATGCCGCGCACCACCAGTTGCGCCACGCTGTTGTCGTCCACCAGCAGCACCGTGCACTCCTGCGGCGTGCGTTGCGCCTGCGGTACTCGCCGCACGGCAGCGGGTTCTGGCTGGACGGGGCTGACCGCAAGCTCCAGCTGGAAGCGACTGCCGCGCCGCGGCTCGGAATTGTGGGTGAGGCGCCCACCGAGCAACTCGATCAATTGCCGGCAGATCGCCAGGCCAATGCCCATGCCGCCGTATTGGCGAGTGGTCGAGCCATCGAGCTGGAAGAAGCGCTGATACAGGGTCGCCTCATCGAGGTAGGCGAAGCCGATGCCGGTGTCAGTGACAATGAAGGTCAGGCGCAGCGTTCCGTCCGCCTGGGGCACACCGACCACCCGCACACGCACCGAGCCCTCGTGGGTGAACTTGAAGGCATTGTCCAACAGGCAATCCAGGCACTGCGCCAGCTTGCCGGGATCACCGTTGATGCGGTCCGGCAGGTCTTCTGCCAGATCAATGGAGAACGCCAACCCTTTGTTCTGGGCGCTGGCCGCGAACTGCTGGCGCAAGGTGTCGAGCAGCCCACGCAGGCTGAACACTTGGGGTTGCGGGCTGAGGCGCCCGGCCTGCAATTCGGTGAGGGTGAGGATGCCGTTGACCATGCGCATCATCTCGCGGGCCGCACCGGAGGCGGTTTGATGGTACTGCGCGAGGTCGCCTGGCAGCGGCTCGGTCTGCATCAATTCCAGGGAGCCGATCACACCGTTCATCGGCGTGCGCAACTCGTGGGTCAAGGTGGCGAGGAATTCATCCTTGAGCTGGTTGCTGTGGGCCAGTTGCGTGTTGAGCACTTCGAGTTTCTGGCTGGCGTCGAACAGGATTTGCGCCTGTTGCTCGCGCATCGAATTGATCCGGTCGGCCAGCGCCAGGGACAGCAAGGCCACTTCCAGTGCCGAGCCGATCTGGCTGGCGTACATCGTGAGGAACACATTGGGCAGGTAGCCCAGCACCATCATCGTATTGACTACACCGCCCAGCAGGAACGCGGTCCAGGCGATGATGAAGTAGCGCGCCATGCGCTGGCCGCAATACCAGGCCTTGATGGCCGCGACGAAGATGGTCACGGTAAAGACCAGCGCGAGGGCGGTGGCCAGGCGCAGCGCCAGCGCATAACTGGTGAACAGTGCCAGCACCATCACCACCCCGCCGCTGACCGCCAGGGCCAGCAACAGCCGGTTGATCCAGCGACTGTAAAGCGCGGTGTGCAGGAAACTGCGGGCAAACAGGCTGCCGAACAGTGCCGCCGAACCGATCAGGAAGGGAACCGCCGCATTCGCCCACCACGGGTTATTCGGCCAGAAATACTGCACGGCCACGCCGTTCACCGACAGCTGATACAGGCCGAACGAGGCGATATAGAGGATGTAATAGAGGTAGCTGGTGTCGCGCACGCTCAGGTAGATGAACAGGTTGTAGATCAGCATGCCGAGCAACACGCCGTAGATCACACCCAGCACGTACAGGCGCAATGGCTGTTCTTCGAGGTACGCGGTGGTGGACCAGAGGGTCAGCGGTGCCTGGATCGAGCCCTGGCTTTGCAGGCGCAGGTACAGGGTTTCCTGCTGGCCAGGGACGAAGTCGAGCTTGAACAGGTAGTTGCTCTGGCGGATTTCGCGGCTGGAAAACGGCAGGATGCTGCCGGTGCGCGACACCAGTCGATAGTTGCCGACACTGTCAGGCTCGTACAGCTCCAGTTGGTTCAGCGGAGGGTAAGCCAGTTCCAGCAGCCAGCGGCGCGGGGCATCCGGGCGCTGTGCGCGGTAATGCAAATCGACCTTGAGCCAGAACACCGAGCGCGAATAGCCGGCATTCAATGTGGCTTTGTCGTGGGTCTTGAAACGACTGGCGAGGACCGGCGAGCTGATATCGCCAATGGTCAGGGCGCCACTGGGGTCCTCAAGGACTTGCATCACTTGGCCCAGGGGCAACCGCGTGGTGGTCTCGTTGAACTCGACTGCGCCGGCCAGCATCGGCAGCCCGGTCAACAGTAACATCAGCAAATAGCGCATAGAGCCCCAGCGTGACCTGTCCGGTTATGTCAAAAGCCTCCATTCCTTTTGAGCAGACGTAAACCGGCGATACAGTTATTGGTTTGAATCCACTCTAGCATAGCCATTACAGGCCAAAAGACACCATTGAAATAATTTTTTGAAAGGCTCTAGAGCGGGCATTACAGGGCATTTGACCTGTATTTCAAGATGATAGCAAACAGCCATTTCCACCTTCCCCTCCGCTAAAAATTCAACCATCGCCCGACAGCCACCCAAAAAGCGTTTGGTGGTAAGCTCGCGCACCATGAATATCTACAGCTCTCGCCCCGTTGTCCTCTGTCTCTCCGGCCATGATCCCAGTGGTGGCGCCGGCTTGCAGGCAGATATCGAAGCCCTGCTCGCCCAGGGCTGTCATGCGGCCCCGGCCGTCACCGCGCTGACTGTGCAGAACACCGTCAACGTCAGCGATTTCCGCGTGCTGGATCGCGAGTGGGTGCTGGCCCAGGCCAACGCCGTGCTCGGTGACTCCGAAGTGGCCGCGGTGAAACTGGGCATGCTCGGTTCCCTGGAGATGGTCGACACCGTGGTCGAACTGCTCAAGGCGCACCCGCATTTGCCGGTGGTCTGCGACCCGGTGCTGCGTGCCGGCGGCGGCGGCAGCCTGGGCAAGGACGAGGTCGGCTACGCCATGCGCGAGCGGCTGTTGCCGCTGTCGATGATCGCCACCCCCAACCTGCCTGAAGCACGCATCCTCGCCGAACTGCCCGAGGGCACGGCGGACGAATGCGCAGCGAAACTGCTGCCGTTCATCAAGCACCTGCTGATCACCGGCGGCCATGGCGACGAGCACGAAGTGCACAACCGCCTCTACAGCCGCGATGGCACGCACCAGACCTTTACCTGCCAGCGACTGCCCGGCAGTTATCACGGTTCGGGCTGCACCCTGGCCAGCGCGCTGGCCGGTCGGTTGGCACAAGGCGAAGGGTTGGTCAGCGCGGTGCAATCGGCCCTCAACTACACTTGGCGCACCCTGCGTGACGCTGAACAACTCGGCCAGGGGCAATTCGTGCCTCGTCGTCTGCCGTTGGATTTCTGCTCGTAACACCAAGAGGCCTGCCCGATGAAACTACGTGGCCTTTATGCCATTACCGACAGCCAACTGTTGGCCGGCAAGTTCCTGGCCTACGTCGAAGCGGCGTTGGACGGTGGCGTGACCCTGCTGCAATACCGCGATAAAAGCAGTGACGAAGCGCGCCGCCTGCGGGAAGCCGAAAAACTGCGAGAGCTGTGCTCGCGCTACAAGACCCAACTGATCATCAACGATGACGCCGAACTGGCCGCACGCCTCGGCGTCGGCGTGCATCTGGGCCAGACCGACGGCCCGCTGACCCCGGCCCGTGCGCTGCTCGGTTCCAAGGCGATCATCGGCTCCACCTGCCACAGCCAGATCGAACTGGCCGAGCAGGCTGCCCGCGAAGGTGCCAGTTATGTCGCCTTCGGCCGCTTCTTCAATTCCAACACCAAGCCCGGCGCGCCGGCAGCCACCGTTGAACTGCTGGCCCAGGCCCGCGCGCGGTTGCACCTGCCGATCTGCGTGATCGGCGGCATCACCCTGGAAAACGCCGAGCCGCTGGTGGCCCACGGTGCCGACTTGCTGGCAGTGGTCCACGGCCTGTTTGGTGCCGACAGCACCCAGGACGTCACGCGCCGCGCCCGCGCTTTCAACGATCTTCTAAAATCTTGAATTCAGAGAACACGATCATGTCCCGTTCCGAAACCCTGTTTGCCAATGCCCAGAAACACATCCCCGGCGGTGTGAACTCTCCCGTGCGAGCGTTCAAGAGCGTTGGCGGCACCCCACTGTTCTTCAAGCATGCCGAAGGGGCCTACGTCACCGACGAAGATGACAAGCGCTACGTCGACTACGTGGGTTCGTGGGGCCCGATGATCCTCGGCCACAGCCATCCGGAAGTACTGGACGCGGTGCGCCAGCAGCTGCAACACGGCCTTTCCTATGGCGCACCGACCGCCATGGAAACCGAGATGGCTGACCTTGTGTGCTCCATCGTGCCCTCCATGGAGATGGTGCGGATGGTCAGCTCCGGCACCGAAGCCACCATGAGCGCGATACGCCTGGCCCGTGGGTTTACCGGCCGCGACAGCATCATCAAGTTCGAAGGCTGCTACCACGGCCACTCCGATAGCCTGCTGGTCAAGGCCGGTTCCGGTGCGCTGACCCAAGGCGTACCGAGCTCCGCCGGGGTGCCGGCCGCGTTTGCCAAACATACCCTGACCCTGCCGTTCAACGACATCGCTGCCGTCGAGCAGATGCTCAGCGAAGTCGGCCAGGAAGTGGCGTGCATCATCGTCGAGCCGGTGGCCGGCAACATGAACTGCGTGCCGCCGGCGCCGGGCTTCCTGGAAGGCCTGCGGGAACAGTGCGACAAGCACGGCGTAGTGCTGATTTTTGATGAAGTGATGACCGGCTTCCGCGTTGCCCTCGGCGGCGCCCAGGCTTACTACGGCGTCACGCCGGACCTGAGCACCTTCGGCAAGATCATCGGTGGCGGCATGCCGGTGGGCTGCTTCGGCGGCAAGCGCGAAATCATGCAGCACATCGCGCCGCTGGGCCCGGTGTACCAGGCAGGCACCCTGTCGGGTAACCCGCTGGCCATGGCCGCCGGCCTGACCACCCTGCGCCTGATCAGCCGCCCGGGCTTCCACGCCGAGCTGACCGACTACACCACTCGCCTGCTGGACGGCCTGCAACAGCGCGCCGATGCCGCCGGCATTCCGTTCGTGACCACCCAGGCGGGCGGCATGTTCGGCCTGTACTTCAGCGGCGCCGACGACATCGTCACCTTCGACGATGTGATGGGCAGCGATGCCGACCTGTTCAAGCGCTTCTTCCACCTGATGCTGGAAGGTGGCGTGTACCTCGCCCCGAGCGCTTTTGAAGCCGGCTTCACCTCGATCGCCCATGGTGATGCCGAGCTGAAACTGACCCTCGATGCCGCCGAGCGCGCCTTCGCCGCCTTGAAATAAGCGGATCAAAAATCAGGCGCCGCCCCTGGCGGCGTCAGATTTGCTACTTTGCTTACAGGCATTTCCGTCTTTTTTCGAGAATTCACCTGCAATCCGGCAGATAACTTGCCCACGCAGCAGAAAAACGAGTAAAGACTTTGTAAGCAGGTGCCTGCTTATTTCATAATGCGCGCTTATTGGATCCCCCCGTGGGTCCCGCGCCCCGTCAGAGGTAAGTCGATTCCCATGAAACGCACCGGCCGCACCCTGGTTCTGGGCTGCCTGTTGCTCCTTCAGCCGCTGCTGGCGTTTGCCCAGGCAGGCGGCAACTCGTTGTTAATCCCAGCGATGGGTCGTTGCACCCTCAATACCCAGCCGGAAAGCCAGGCCGAGGCCCTGAGCGCGTGCCAGAAACAGGCCGATGGCGGGGATGCGCAGGCGCAATACGAGTTGGGCGAGTACTTCTACGACAGTAAAAACCCCGCACGCGACCTCAACAAAGCCTTGAGCTACTTCGAGAAAGCCTCGTTGCAGGGCCACGCGCAGGCGCAATTCCAGCTGGGCACCATGTTTTTCCACGGCGAAGGCGTACCGGCCAATAACGTCCAGGCGTACATCGTGCTGAAAATGGCGGCGGTGAACGGCGCCGAAGATGCACTGGACACGGCCGACGAAGTGGCCGAACACATGCAGCGCGACGAACTGGAAGTGGCGACCCAGGTGCTGGGGCAGATTTTCCGTAACTACCTGCAGGAACTGCAGAGCGCAGATGGCAGCTCGCCGTTTTCGCCGCTGCCCTGAGTTTTGTAGCGCCTTTACTACCGCCTTCGCGAGCAAGCCCGCTCCCACATTCGACTGCATTCCAAAGGTGGAACTC
>NZ_JBSVWQ010000188.1:0-10727 GCF_054071215.1 Pseudomonas sp. SDO5522_S412
GGGAGTGGGTTGGTTCGAGAAGGTGGTGGGCCGGTCAACATGTGTGTTGAATGACACACCGCATTCGCGAGCAAGCCCGCTCCCACACAAGCCCGGTTTCCACAATTATTTCTGCGGTGTTTTCAGGATTGGTTACAGTCCAAGCAGCGACAGCATGATAAACGTCGCAAACAACACAAAATGGGTCATCCCTTCGATGGCGTTGGTTTCGCCATCGTTGAGGTTGATCGCGCTGACAATCAACGTGATAAACACCATCACGGTCTGCACCGGCGTCATCGCCATCTGAAACGGCTGGCCGGTGTACAAGGCCATGGCTTCCATCACCGGCACGGTCAAAATCACCGTCGACAGAGAAGCCCCCAGCGCGATGTTCACCACCGACTGCATGCGGTTGGCCAGCGCTGCGCGCAACGCCGTCAAAATCTCCGGGGCGGCGGAAATCGCGGCCACGATGATCGCCGTGATCACGGGTGGGGCACCCGTTCCTTCCAGGCCCAGGTCGAGGGTCTTGGACATCACCTCGGCCAACGCGCCAATCACGATCACGCCAAACACCAGCGTCCCGATGGAAAACGCCAGGTTGATCGGCGGCGACTCTTCTTCCGGCTGTTTCTTGCGGCGTTTTTCCGGGTAGCTGTAGCTGAAGAAATAACTGTGGGGCCCCACCTGCATCCGCAGGAACAACGTGTAGAGCACTACCATCGCGCCGATGGTGAAGGCCGAGTAAATTTTCCAGTCGGCCTCGGGGATAAATTCCGGCACCACCATCGACACACCCATGGCGGTAAGGATCATCACGCTGTAGGTGCGCGCCGAATCGTCGTTGTAGGACTGTTCACCATGCTTGATGCCGCCCATCAGTGCAGCCAGGCCGAGGATGCCGTTGATGTCGAGCATCACCGCCGAATAAATGGTGTCGCGCACCAGGGTCGGCGAGGGCTCGTTGCTCATCATGATCGCCAGGATCACCACTTCCACCAGCACGGCGGCGAGGGTCAGGATCATGGTGCCGTAGGGGTCGCCGACCTTTTCCGCCAGTTGCTCGGCGTGATGGGCCACGCGCATCGAGGCCACGACGATAAAGCCGATCAGCGCTATGCCAGCCAACAGCGCCACCATCTGCCCGCTGTGCAGCATCCAGTGCTCCAGCGGGTAGGCAGCGATGGCGGCAATCAGCGCCAGCAGCATGAATTTTTCTTGCTTGATAGATGTGAGCATTGCAGGCCTTTTGAACGCGGCGAATCCGTCATTGATGGGGTACAGACTGCACCGCGCCGCTAACGTTTCGTTACACCTTAGTTCATGCACTGCTTGCACGGTGCCTGTGGATGCTCACCGCTTGGTCAGGTTTTGCCGATTATTTCGGCGTGCGCCTGTAGAATGCCGCCATTGCACCTGATGAGAATTTATAAATGTACGATTGGCTCAACGCCCTGCCCAAGGCTGAATTGCACCTGCACCTGGAAGGCTCGCTGGAGCCTGAGCTGCTGTTCGCCCTGGCCGAACGCAACAAGATCGCGCTGCCGTGGAACGACGTCGAAACCCTGCGCAAGGCCTACGCCTTCAACAACCTGCAAGAGTTTCTCGACCTCTACTACAAGGGCGCCGATGTACTGCGCACTTCCCAGGATTTCTACGACCTGACCTGGGCCTACCTGCTGCGCTGCAAGGCGCAGAACGTGATCCACACCGAACCGTTCTTCGACCCACAGACCCACACCGACCGTGGCGTACCGTTCGAAGTGGTGCTCAACGGCATTGCCGCCGCCTTGAAAGACGGCGAGCAACAACTGGGCATCACCAGCGGTTTGATCTTGAGCTTCCTGCGCCACTTGAGCGAAGAAGAGGCCGAAAAAACCCTCGACCAGGCACTGCCATTCCGTGATGCGTTTGTTGCCGTGGGCCTGGACAGCTCGGAAATGGGCCACCCACCGAGCAAGTTCCAGCGCGTGTTTGATCGTGCCCGTCACGAAGGTTTCCTGACCGTCGCCCACGCCGGTGAAGAAGGCCCGCCGGAGTACATCTGGGAAGCCATCGACCTGCTGAAGATCCAGCGTATCGACCATGGCGTACGCGCCATTGAAGACGAGCGCCTGATGCAGCGGATCATCGACGAACAGATCCCGCTGACGGTGTGCCCGTTGTCCAACACCAAGCTCTGCGTGTTCGACGACATGTCCCAGCACAACATCCTCGACATGCTTGAGCGTGGGGTGAAAGTGACGGTGAACTCGGACGATCCGGCGTACTTCGGCGGTTATGTCACCGAGAACTTCCATGCGCTGTACACCTCGCTGGGCATGACCCAGGACCAGGCCAAGCGCCTGGCGCAAAACAGCCTGGATTCACGGTTGGTCAAGCCTTAATCAGCGACCGGTCTGGCGAGCCGGGCAATTTCCAGTTGCCCGGCTTCACTGACCTGCAACGCCTGGGACTCATTGATCACGCTGACCCAGTTCGACTGCAGGCACAACTGCAACAACGCGGCCCCCAACGCACCGCCCAGGTGTGGCTGCTGTTCGCTCCAATCAAAACAATCGCACACGATCGGCTGAGCCAGTGCCTGGGTAAAAATCCCCAGCGCTGCGAGTTTGCGCGCACCTGACGGCGTCACGTCCGTACGCTGTTCCGCGCGCTCGATCCACCCGGCCGCCATCATCCGTTGATACAAACCCGCTGCCAGCTCGCCCCCCAGGTGACCATGGCACAGCCGCGCTCGCCGTAAAGCCGCAGGCGCAGTCAATGACCGCGAATGAATGGGCGTGCTGCGGGCGACACTGGCCATCGTGGTGCAGGCCAATGCATCCACGGCGGCCCCCACATCGGCGGCGGCCACCCGGAAAAAGCGTTTGCCGCTGCGGGCTTCGACACGCAGCAGGCCACCGGCCGTCAATCGCGTCAGATGCGCATTCGCCGAGGCCGATGACAGCCCGGCAAGTGCCGCCAACTCATCGGAGGGTTTGGCCGACCCGTCCATCAATGCCCACACCATCGCGGTGCGTTTCGGGTCGGCCAGCAAGGTGGCGATCTGACTGATGCAAGGTGCCTGTTCCATGTGCTCATTCACTCCCTGTTGAATCATTTGTCTGCTGCGTCTGGCGGAAAAGTATAAGCGTGAAAACCCCGGGTTCCGTGCCGTCTTACAGCGCAACCAAGGACAGAAGCTGAAGGAAATTTCCCGATATCCCCGGGGTTATGGTGTAGAGGCTGATCGCTCCGGCAATTGCGCAGTCAATGTCGCACAACGGGCAACGAGCATTTCCCGCAGAAGATTGATCGGCTTGCTCAGTTGCGCGCGATGGGCACACAACAGATTGAGCGGCGTACGTTCGCCCCGCAGCTCCGGCAGGATCAGCCGCAGGCGCCCCGCCAGCACATCCGAGCTGACATCCAGCCAGGACTTGTAGGCGATACCCACCCCCGCCACCGCCCAGCGTCGCACCACATCGGCATCATCACTGAAGCGGTCACCGGCCACCGTCAGGCCGACATCACGCTTGCCATCGTTAAACCCCCAATGGTCATGCACCCGGCTGCCGAGCATGTACAGCAGGCAATTGTGCTGGGTCAGTTGCTCCAGGTGGCGCGGCTCGCCGTGCCGCGCCAGATAGCTGGGAGCAGCGCAGAGCACGCGGCAGTTGTCCGGGGCGATGGGCAACGCGATCAGGCTGGAGTCTTCGGGTTCGCCGTAGCGCAGGGCGATGTCCACCGGCTGGCGGAACAGGTCGGCAATCCGGTCGCCCAACAACAGGCGTACGCTCAGGTTGGGGTATTCGCGCTGGAACTCATCCAGCCAGGGCAGCAGCTGGTTGCGGCCAAAGTCCGACGGCGCCGAGAGTTGAAGCACCCCGCTGACCTGATCCTGGCCGCTGGCCAACAACCGCCGGCCTTCATCCAGGCTGCTCAAGGCGGCCCGGGCGTATTCCAGGAAGCCTTCGCCCTCGGCCGTCAGGCGCAGGCTGCGGGTGGAACGCGCCAACAACCGTGCGCCCAACTGCTGCTCGATGCGCTTCAACGCCGCGCTGGCCACCGCCGCCGACATGTCCATCACCCGTGCTGCCGCCGAAAGGCTGCCCAGGTCTGCCGCACGCACAAACAACTGCAAGTCATCAAAACGCAGCACGCCGACCGCCCATTATCAAAAAAGCATTGAAAGAGACTGCTCTTTTAGCGGGTTTTATCTTCCAGAGAAATAGCCAATCATCTGTCCATCCCGTTCATCACGTGTCTGGAGTCGAATATGTCTGCTGCCTTTAACGTCATCGCCACGCTGATCGCCAAACCCGGCCAACAGGCCACCCTGGAAACCCTGCTGCGCGAGCTGCTGGAACCGACCCGCATCGAAGCCGGCTGCCAGCAGTACGACCTGCACCAGGACCTGCAACACCCCGAGACCTTCTACATGCTCGAACGCTGGAGTGACGACGCCGCGCTGGCCGACCACGACCAGAGCGCGCATATCCAGAATTTCCGCACCAAGGCTGCCGACGTGCTTGAGCATTTCGAACTCAAGCGCCTGAAGTTTATTGCCTGATCAACCGCCCCCTTTTTTGGAAACCATCATGAAAGCCATCGCCTACTACACCGCACTGCCGATCAACGATCCAAAATCCCTGCAAGACATCGAACTGCCCGAACCGGTCGCCGGCCCCCGCGACCTGCTGGTGGAAGTCAAAGCCATCTCGGTGAACCCGGTGGACACCAAGGTGCGCCAGAACGTCGCCCCGGAAAACGGCGCGGCCAAAGTGCTGGGCTGGGACGTGGCCGGTGTGGTCAAGGCCGTGGGCAGCGAAGTCAGCCTGTTCAAGGTCGGCGACAAGGTGTTCTACGCCGGCTCCCTGGTACGCCCCGGCGGCAACAGCGAACTGCACACTGTCGATGAGCGCATCGTCGGCCATATGCCGAAAACCCTGGGTTTTGCCGACGCTGCTGCACTGCCGCTGACCGCCATCACCGCCTGGGAATTGCTCTTCGAACGCCTGCAAGTGCGTGAAGGCAAGGCCGATGAAGGCCAGAGCCTGCTGATTGTCGGTGCCTCGGGTGGTGTGGGATCGATCCTGACCCAACTGGCGAAACAGCTCACCGGCCTGAAAGTCATCGGCACCGCCTCCCGTCCTGAAACCCAGGCATGGGCCAAGGACCTGGGCGCCGACCTGGTGATCGACCACAGCAAACCGTTGAGCGAAGAGCTGAAAAACGCCGGCCATCCGCAGGTGAACTACGTCGCCAGCCTGACCCAGACCGACCAGCACCTGGACCAACTGGTGGAAGCGCTGATTCCCCAGGGCAAACTGGCGCTGATCGACGATCCCAAGGCATTGGACGTAAGCAAGCTCAAGCGCAAGAGCCTGTCGCTGCATTGGGAGTTCATGTACACCCGTTCGATGTTCGAGACCAGCGACATGATCGAGCAGCACAACCTGCTCAATCGCGTCGCCGAACTGATCGACGCCGGTACTCTGAAAACCACCGTGGGCGAGCACTTTGGCGTGATCAACGCGGCTAACCTGCGCCGCGCTCACGAACTGCTGGAAAGCGGCAAGGCCAAGGGCAAGATCGTGCTGGAAGGGTTCTAACGAAAGGTTCTGTCAGTGTCGTCTGTTATTCATGTGAGTAATGGACGACACCGCTAGTCAGAGACTTGATCCTTGTCATATTTGTGAGCGTATTCGGGTTTATATTGGCCGCCTTTGCCACGCAATTTACGTGAGGAAGTCAGCAATGAAGATCCTGATAAAAGCGCTAGCAAGATCCGAAGGCAACAAATGGCAGGTCCGTCTCGACCAGAACGCCTTTACCTTCCGCAGTGAGGCCGAGGCCCGCGCGTTTGCCGACACCCTGCAAACCCGTATCCAGGCGCCTCACCGATTCCCCGAAAGCCAGCAGCGTTCTGCTGGCTGATCCTGATCAGTCCGCCGCTTGCAGTGCCCGTTGGCGCTGCAGGCGCCGGGTCAGCATCGCGAACGTTACGGCCAATACGCCACACAAGCTGATGACCATTGCCATCGGCATCGCCGTGCCGTCGTGCAGCACGCCGACCAACGACGCCGCGCCTGCGGCCACACCAAACTGAATGCAACCGAGCAACGCCGACGCGCTGCCCGCCCGAGCGCCCTGCCCGCTCATGGCGCAGGCCGAGGTATTGGGCAAAATGCAGCCCAGGCTGGCGATGCAGATAAACAGCGGTACCAGCAGTGGCCACAAAGCGTCCGTGCGCAGCGCAGTAATTGCCAGCAACGACAGACCCGCCGCCAGGTAAACCCACACCGTGCGCGACAGCAAAAATGCCGGGCCACGCGACGCGAGCAAACGCGCATTGACCTGTGCCACCAGGATAAAGCCCGCGGCATTCGAGCCGAATACCCAGCCATAGTGTTCGGCGGGCACGCCATAAAGCTTGATAAAGACGAAGGGCGAGCCCGCGATGTAGGCAAACATACCGGCAATCGAGATGCCGCCGGTCAAGGCATAGCCCAGGTACACCCGGTCCGACAGCAACCGGCCGTACTGGCGCAGTGCGCCTGACAGCGGCTGGCGCGGTTGATGGGCCGGGAAGCTTTCCGGCAGCCCGACTGCTACCGCAATGGCCGCCATCACACTGAACACCGTCAGCGCCAGGAAGATCGACTGCCAGCCCCAGACGCCAACCATCACCCCGCCCGCCAGCGGCGCGAGGATCGGCGCCAGCCCGGTGACCAGCATCAGTTGGGAAAACACCTTGGCCGAGCCCACCGCGTCGCATTTATCGCTGACCACCGCCCGCGAGATCACCATGCCCGCGCAGCCGCCCAGGGCCTGGACGAAACGCGCGCCGATCAGCCATTCCAGGGACGGCGCGTACGCACAGGCGAAGGACGCCAGGGTAAACAGGGTGACGCCGCTGAGCAGCGGCCCGCGCCGGCCAAAACGGTCTGCCAGCGGTCCATAGATCAACTGGCCGATCGCCAGGCCCGTGAAGTACACGGCCAAGGTCAGCTGAATATGTTTTTCGTCGGTGCCGAATGCCACGGCCATGGCCGGGAAACCCGGCAGGTAGAAGTCGATGGCCAGCGGCGCGAACGCGCTCAAGGCCCCCAAGATCAGGATTATACGAAGGTTCATCAGGCACCCAGGTGAGTCGGCAGCCCAACAGTCTAGCCGGGCTCGGGTGCCTTGAACATTAAGTTAGCTCGCTAACTATTCAAAAAGTCAGGCGAGCTTGGCGCTGTAGCCTTCTTCACTGATCAGGTTGATCACCTCTGCCGGCGACAGCAGGCTGCTTTCCACGCCGACTTCCTTTGTCGCGAGGTCGACGCGCACGCTGGCCGCCGGGTCCTTATCCTGCACCGCCTGGGTTACCGAGCGGACGCAGTGGCCGCAGGTCATTCCTTCAACGCTGAATACTTGCATGACATGACTCCTTTAATGAGGTTGCCCGCAGTGTTGACCTTGCCATGATGGCAAGGTCAAGTTCTGAAAACATCGGCCGGGCTGGCATTCATTCGCGCCCTCGGCCAAGCTGCACTTATCCACGATGTGAACCTCGGAGAATTCGCCATGCGCTGGTCATTTTTTGGCCTTGTCAGCCTGATGGGCTTGTTTGCTGCTGTGCCACCGGCCAGCGCAGATGAAGATTATGCGGTGCTGATCATTTCCCGGGAGCGCCTGGAAGTGCCGACCAACTGCGAGATTGGCTTGTACATCCAGGACCAGTTGGCCGGGCGGCTGTTCCAGGAGCAAGCCACCTCGTTCAACTTGCCGGCCGGGAATGTGTCGTTGCGCCTGAAGTTGTTGCCGGGGCAATCCCAGGGTTGCTTGCCGGGCATGCTCGCGCCACCGGCGCAAAACATTACGTTGAAGGCGGGTGACGTGCGCAAGTTGCGTATCGCGCAAGGGCCGGACGGCATGTACCTGAAGCCGGCCGCACTGGAATACTAAGCCCCGAAAACCTGTAGGAGCGAGCTTGCTCGCGAAAAACGTTAACGATGACGCGTTCATCCTGGATAAACGCGGCGCCCTCAAGCTTTTCGCGAGCAAGCTCGCTCCTACAGTAAAAAGCGCCTTGACCTTCCCCACAGGTCAAGGTTGATCCTAGGGGCAATCTCTCCTGGAGTACTGCCCATGAACGGATCCACCACCTTCGACCTGCCGATCAGCGGCATGACCTGCGCCAGCTGCGCCGGGCGGGTTGAACGGGCACTGGGCAAAGTGCCCGGGGTGCAAAGTGTCAGCGTCAACCTGGCCAACGAACGCGCCCACATTGAAGTGCTCGGCCAGATGGACCCCGGCGTCCTGATCGCCGCCGTCGACAAGGCCGGCTACACCGCCACCCTGCCCCAAAGCGAAACCGCCACCCAGGCCAGCCAGGAACAACGCCTGAGCCATGAACGCTGGTCGCTGCTGCTGGCAATTCTACTCGCCGCGCCGTTGGTGCTGCCGATGCTGGTGCAACCGTTAGGGCTGCACTGGATGCTCCCGGCCTGGGTGCAATTTGCCCTGGCCACCCCAGTGCAATTCATCTTCGGTGCGCGCTTCTATATCGCGGCCTGGAAAGCCGTGCGCGCCGGAGCGGGCAATATGGACCTGCTGGTCGCCATCGGCACCAGCGCCGGTTACGGCCTGAGTATCTATGAATGGCTCACGGCGTCCGCCGGCACAATGCCCCACCTGTATTTCGAAGCCTCGGCGGTGGTGATCGCCCTGGTGCTGCTGGGTAAATACCTGGAAAGCCGCGCCAAGCGCCAGACCGCTAGCGCCATCCGTGCCCTGGAAGCCTTGCGCCCCGAGCGGGCGATTCAAGTAATCGACGGCCGCGAGCAGGACGTCGCCATCACCGCCCTCAAGCTGAATGACCTGGTGCTGGTCAAACCCGGCGAACGCTTCCCGGTGGACGGCGAAGTGGTCGAAGGCCAAAGCCACGCCGACGAAGCCTTGATCAGCGGTGAAAGCCTGCCGGTGCCGAAGCAGCCTGGCGACGCAGTCACCGGCGGCGCCATCAATGGCGAAGGCCGGCTGCTGGTGCGTACCCTGGCCCTCGGCGCGGAAAGCGTGCTGGCGCGGATCATCCGCCTGGTGGAGGACGCCCAGGCCGCCAAGGCACCGATCCAGAAACTGGTGGATAAAGTCAGCCAGGTGTTCGTGCCGGTGGTGCTGGTGCTGGCCTTGGCCACGCTGGTCGGCTGGTGGCTGTATGGCGCACCGCTGGAGGTCGCGCTGATCAATGCCGTGACCGTATTGGTGATCGCCTGCCCTTGCGCCCTTGGCCTGGCCACACCTACCGCCATCATGGCCGGTACCGGCGTTGCCGCCCGCCACGGCATCCTGATCAAGGACGCCGAAGCTCTGGAGCGCGCCCATGAAGTCAGCGCCGTGGTGTTCGACAAGACCGGCACCCTGACCTCCGGCGCACCAAAAATTGCGCACCTGGCCGCCATTGACGGCAATCAAGGGGCGCTCCTGCAACAGGCCGGCGCGCTGCAGCGCGGCAGTGAACACCCATTGGCCAAGGCGGTGCTGGATGCCTGTGCCGAACAAGGTTTGAACGTCGCGGATGTCAGCGCCAGCCAGTCCCTTACCGGGCGTGGCATTGCAGGCACCCTAGATGGCCGGCAACTGGCGCTGGGCAACCGTCGCCTGCTGGAAGAAACCGGCTTGAGCACCGGTGATCTCGCCGACTCGGCCAGTGCGTGGGAGGCCGAAGGCCGCACCTTGTCCTGGCTGATCGAGCAAGGCCCGCAGCCCCGCGTGCTGGGTTTGTTTGCCTTCGGTGACACGCTTAAACCGGGCGCCCTGCAGGCGATACAGGCACTCAAGGCTCGGCATATCAGCAGCCACCTGCTGACCGGCGATAACCGTGGCAGCGCCCGCGTGGTCGCCGAAGCCCTGGGCATCGATGACGTGCACGCCGAGGTGTTGCCTGCGGACAAGGCGGCTACCGTCGCCGAGCTGAAAAAGACCGGCGTGGTGGCAATGGTCGGCGACGGCATCAACGACGCACCGGCCCTGGCCGCGGCCGACATCGGCATCGCCATGGGCGGCGGTACCGACGTGGCGATGCACGCGGCAGGTATTACCCTGATGCGCGGCGACCCACGGCTGGTGCCGGCAGCCCTGGAAATCAGCCGCAAGACCTATGCGAAAATTCGACAGAATCTGTTCTGGGCCTTTGTGTATAACTTGATCGGCATTCCGCTGGCGGCGTTCGGCCTGCTCAACCCGGTGATGGCTGGCGCGGCCATGGCCCTGTCCAGTGTCAGCGTGGTGAGCAACGCACTGCTGTTGAAAACCTGGAAACCCAAGGACCTGGAGGACGAGCGTCCATGAACATCGGCCAAGCAGCACGCCAAAGCGGCCTGAGCGCGAAGATGATTCGTTACTACGAGTCCATCGGCTTGTTGAAAGCCGCCCATCGCACCGACAGCGGCTACCGCATTTATGGCGCCGATGACTTGCACACCCTGGCGTTTATCAAGCGCTCGCGGGACCTGGGGTTTTCCCTGGAGGAAGTCGGCAAGCTACTGACGCTGTGGCAGGACCGGGGACGCGCGAGTGCCGACGTCAAGGCGCTGGCCCGCCAGCATATCGATGAGCTGAACCAGAAGATCCGCGAGCTGGGGCAATTGCGCGATACGTTGCAGGACCTGGTGGAACACTGCCAGGGTGATCACCGGCCGGATTGCCCGATTCTCAGGGAGTTGGCGTCGGGCAGTTGTTGCACCTGAGCAAGTTTAACCAGGCATGCACGG
>NZ_JBSVWQ010000189.1:0-10722 GCF_054071215.1 Pseudomonas sp. SDO5522_S412
GGTTGATGTCCCCGTTGATTGACACACCTTTTTCGCGAGCAAGCCCGCTCCCACATTTGATCCCCAGTGTTGCTGAAAGCTTGGGCTCAGCGATTCAATGGCGCCACAAACCGGCTGTCCGCCGCGCTGTAAATCCACGGCTCATCCACGTCCGAGACCTTGAAGCGGATCGTCTGCGAACTGCTGGCGGGCTTCTCTGCGGTCATCGCCACCGACACCGGCACATCGGTAATCTCACCTGGTGCCAGGCTGATCTCGGTCTTGCCCTGCAGCTGGAAGCCGTCGCCGTCCATCAGCTCCAGGCGGTAATCCTGGCGCTGCTGGGTCTTGTTGATGACCTTGAGGCTGTAGATGTTCTCGATCAAGCCGTCACTGTTCTCGCGGAACATCCCCCGGTCCTTGGTCACGTCCAGCGACACCATCGGGCGTTCCACCAGCGCCACCACCAGCGCGCCGATCATCACCAGCAGCACGGCACTGTAGCCGATCAGGCGTGGCCTGAGCAGATGGGTCTTGCCACCTTGCAACTGATGCTCCGAGGTGTAGCTGACCAGGCCGCGGGCATAGCCCATTTTATCCATGATCGAATCACAGGCATCGATACACGCGGCGCAGCCGATGCATTCCATTTGCAGGCCGTCACGGATGTCGATGCCGGTGGGGCATACCTGCACGCACAGCTGGCAGTCGATGCAATCACCCAGGCCGACGTCCGCCGGTTGCACGTCTCGTTTGCGCGGGCCACGGTTCTCGCCGCGGGCTACGTCGTAGGAAATGGTCAGGGTGTCCTTGTCGAACATCACACTCTGGAACCGCGCATACGGGCACATGTGCATGCACACCGCTTCACGCAGCCAGCCGGCGTTGATGTAGGTGGCGCCGGTAAAGAACAGCACCCAGAACAGGCTTACGCCGCCCATTTGCCAGGTCAGCAGCTCCTCGGCCAGCGGCCGGATCGGCGTGAAGTAGCCGACAAATGTCAGCCCGGTCAGCACGCTGATCCCCAGCCACAGCGTGTGCTTGGCCGAGCGCCGCGCCAGCTTGTCCAGGCTCCAGGGCGCAGCTTGCAGCTTGATGCGTTGGTTTCGCTCGCCTTCAGTGACCTTTTCGCACCACATGAACAGCCAGGTAAACGAGCTTTGCGGGCAGGTATAGCCACACCACACACGCCCTGCGAATACGGTGATGGCGAACAGGCCGAACGCGCAGATGATCAACAGCGCCGACAGCAGGATGAAATCCTGGGGCCAGAACGTGGCACCGAAGATGTGGAATTTGCTTTCAGCCAGGTCCCATAACACCGCCTGCCGTCCGCCCCAGTTCAGCCACACGGTGCCGAAAAATGCCAGGAACAGAAAGCCTGCGCCTGCCATGCGCAAGGTACGGAACAGGCCGGTAAAACTGCGGGTGTGAATCAGGTTGTCGCTGGATTTGGCCTTCATCTTCTTTGGATGTGCAGGCTCAAACACTTCTACGGTTCGGACGGGGATTCTATCGCTCATGGTCTTTCGCTCATCAGCCTCCATCAGGCAGATGAACTATGACCGGCGCTCTGTTTGCATAACAGACTCAGGTATGGCGATAAAAAGCGGATCAGATGGGCCGCCCGTGCATGCCTGCGACAATGTGCTGCACCCGGTGGTGCGCGGGGTGCAGCGCTTTTGAGGCGGGGCTGATCCAGGTCAATCAAATCACCGAATCACCGTCGGTAGCTTTCAAGTGCTTACGGCCGTCTTTGGCACCCGCTACGGTCAATGCGTCGGCTTCGGCTTCGGTGATATAGGTGCGGTCACCGTTCAGCTTCACGAACGACATGGATTTTTCGCTGTCGGTTTCGACCGTGACATGGGTGGCTTCCAGTTGTTTCTCGTGGCCGTCCACATCGACGGTGAAGAAACATTGCTGACCTTCGATACGTACGGGCATATCGATCTCCTTTTTGTGGGCTATTACTGATTAGGGTGGGATGCGCAGGCAATGGTTCTGCGCAACTGACTGACGGTCGATGCTGTCCATGTTCTATCGACCCCCAACAAGGAAACGTCCATGGACGCCTGGTGGCATGAAGTCTGGGTAACCCTGCAAGCGGAATTTGCCGATATCGGCGATGCCCGGCAACTCACGCAAATCACCGTTCGGCTGCTGATTGCGGCGATATTGGGCGGGATCCTGGGTTACGAGCGCGAACAGAAAGGCAAGGCCGCCGGGGTACGCACCCACATGCTCGTGGCCCTGGGCGCCGCGCTGTTCGTGTTGGTGCCGAGCATGTCCGGCTCCCAGGCAGACGCCATGAGCCGTGTGCTGCAGGGCGTGATCGCGGGCATCGGCTTTCTTGGCGCCGGCACTATCCTAAAGGGCAAGGAAGACGAGGAGGGTCAGCACGTCAAAGGCCTGACCACCGCCGCCGGCTTGTGGATGACCGCCGCCATTGGGGTGGCGGCGGGAATGGGGCGGGAATCCACGGCGGTACTCAGCACGTTGTTGGCCTTGGCGGTGTTCAGTGTGATGCCAAGGGTTGTGCGGTTGCTGGAGAAGGACTAGACGATGACCGGCGGCATCGTCGTCGGTGGTTCCTCCACCGGTGGTGGCTGTGTGCCTGGCGGTTCCTGCTCGGGAACCGGGTCGGGTTCGGTCGGCGGTAATGTGGGCTTATCTATATTGGGATCAGGCGTTTCAGCCGGAATAGGGATATTCATCGGTATGGCCTCCTTTGTGCTTTGCTCTATCGGTGGACAATCGCGTGGTGGATTTGATTCCCCGCCCGATGGCGGGATATCCGCCTGAACTTTTCACTCGTCGGCATGCTCGGAACCTAGACGGCCCTGCTCAGGGAGAGTGGCGTCGTTTCAGAATTTGAATCAAGCACAAGAGCGTCCACTGGGCGTTAAGGGGAGATGCTCGATGACTGCTGAAACACTGACTCAAGACGATTCAACCTCCACATTACCGCTGTCCCAGGCACTGTTGCTGCCAAGGATCGCGATTGAAAGCACGACCCCGGTGATCGATGGCGGCGAGTTCGCCGTCAAGGCTGTGGTTGGCCAGCGCGTGCAGGTTGCCAGCAAGGTGTTCGCTGATGGCCACGACAAGCTTGCGGTGATGATCCGCTGGCGCCCGCGCAGTGAAGAAAGCTGGCACAGCGTGGTGATGACCGATGTCGGCAACAACGGCTGGGAAGGCGCATTTACCGTGACCGCCCAGGGCCCGCATGAGTATTGCATCGAAGCCTGGATCGACACGTTTGCCAGCTTTCGCTACGAACTGAGCAAGAAACACGAGGCCGGGGTGCCCGTCAGCCTGGAGTTGCAGGAAGGCCGCAGCCAGGTCCTGCAAGCCGCCGAGCGCAGTGACAATGAGCTGCGGGACCGCTTGATGTTGCTGCACCACGAACTCTCCGGTTTGCTGGAAACCGAGCAGGTCGCGTTGTTCCTGCACGAAGACAGTGCACACCTGATGACCCAGGCCGATCACCGCGCCTATTTGAGCATCAGCCCGGTGTACCCGATTGATGTAGAGCGCGAGGCTGCGCAATTTGCCAGCTGGTACGAGTTGTTTCCCCGCTCGATCACCGACGATCCCGCGCGCCATGGCACATTCAACGATGTGCACTCACGGCTGTCGATGATCCACGACATGGGCTTTGACGTGCTGTACTTCCCGCCGATCCATCCGATCGGTCGCAGCCACCGCAAGGGCAAGAACAATTCCCTGACCGCCGGGCCGGACGACCCGGGCAGCCCGTATGCCATCGGCAGCGAAGAGGGCGGCCACGAGGCGATCCATTCGCAGTTGGGCACCCGTGAGGATTTCCGCAACCTGGTCAATGCCGCCGCCGACCATGGACTGGAAATCGCCCTGGATTTTGCCATCCAGTGCTCCCAGGACCACCCGTGGCTCAAACAGCATCCGGGCTGGTTCAACTGGCGGCCCGACGGCACCATCAAATACGCCGAGAACCCGCCGAAGAAATACCAGGACATCGTCAACGTCGACTTCTACGCGGCCGACGCGATTCCCAGCCTGTGGGTCGAGTTGCGCGACATCGTGGTCGGTTGGGTGGAAGAGGGCGTGAAGACCTTTCGCGTCGACAACCCCCACACCAAGCCGCTGCCGTTCTGGCAATGGCTGATCAGCGATGTGCGTTCTAAATACCCCGAAGTGATCTTCCTCGCCGAAGCCTTCACCACCCCGGCGATGATGGCGCGCCTGGGCAAGGTTGGTTACTCCCAGAGCTACACCTACTTCACCTGGCGCAACACCAAGGCAGAGTTGAGCGAGTACCTGAGCGAACTGAACGAGTCGCCGTGGCGCGAGTGCTTCCGGCCGAACTTCTTCGTCAACACCCCGGACATCAACCCCGGCTTCCTGCATGAATCCGGCCGCGCCGGCTTCTTGATCCGCGCCGCGTTGGCCACCATGGGCTCAGGCCTGTGGGGCATGTACTCGGGTTTTGAACTGTGCGAAGCGGCCCCGGTGCCGGGCAAGGAAGAGTACCTGGACTCGGAGAAGTACGAGATCCGCCCGCGAGACTTCACGGCGCCGGGCAACATCATTGCCGAGATCGCCCAGCTCAACCGCATCCGCCGGCAGAACCCGGCCTTGCAGACGCACCTGGGGCTCAAACTCTACAACGCGTGGAACGACAACATCCTGTACTTCGGCAAACGCAGCGAGGATGGCAGCAACTTTATCCTGGTGGCCGTGAGTCTCGACCCGTTCAACGCCCAGGAGGCCAATTTCGAGTTGCCGCTGTGGGAGCTGGGCTTGCCGGACGATGCCCAGACCCAGGGCGAAGACCTGATGACCGGCCACCGCTGGACCTGGTACGGCAAGACCCAGTGGATGCGCATCGAACCGTGGCATCAGCCATTCGGCATCTGGCGCATTACCGTTTCCTGAATCGACACCGATCTCCAAACCACTGGAGATCAAAGGTGGGAGCGGGCTTGCTCGCGAAAGCGGAGTGTCAGTCTCCGAATCGGTCCACTGATATACCGCTTTCGCGAGCAAGCCAGCTCCCACATTGACCGAGTTCCTTCAGGCAGAATTTTTCGAATTCCCAGGAGTTTCCAATGGCGAAGAAACCCAAGGCTGCCACCTTTATCAAAGATCCGCTCTGGTACAAAGACGCGGTGATTTATCAGGTTCACGTCAAATCCTATTTCGACTCCAACAACGACGGCATCGGTGATTTTCCCGGGCTGATCGCCAAGCTCGACTACATCGCCGACCTTGGTGTGAACACCATCTGGCTACTACCGTTCTACCCCTCGCCACGCCGTGACGATGGCTACGACATCGCCGAATACCGCGGCGTGCACAGCGACTACGGGACCATGGCCGACGCCAAGCGCTTTATCGCCGAAGCCCATAAACGCGGGCTGCGGGTGATCACCGAGCTGGTGATCAACCACACCTCCGACCAGCACCCCTGGTTCCAGCGGGCCCGCAAGGCCAAGCCCGGCTCGGCGGCGCGGGATTTCTACGTTTGGTCCGATGACGACCAGAAATACGACGGCACCCGGATCATTTTCCTCGACACCGAAAAGTCCAACTGGACCTGGGACCCTGTCGCCGGCCAATACTTCTGGCACCGCTTTTACTCCCACCAGCCGGACCTCAACTTCGATAACCCGCAGGTCATGAAAGCCGTCCTGTCGGTGATGCGCTACTGGCTCGACATGGGCATCGACGGCCTGCGCCTGGACGCGATTCCATACCTGATCGAGCGCGACGGCACCAACAACGAAAACCTCCCCGAAACCCACGACGTGCTCAAGCAGATCCGCGCCGAGATCGACGCCAACTACCCCGACCGCATGCTCCTGGCCGAAGCCAACCAATGGCCGGAAGACACCCAGCTTTACTTCGGGGACAAAAAGGGCGACGACGGCGATGAGTGCCACATGGCGTTCCACTTCCCGCTGATGCCGCGCATGTACATGGCGCTGGCCCAGGAAGACCGTTTCCCGATCACCGATATCCTGCGCCAGACCCCGGAGATCCCGGCCAATTGCCAATGGGCAATCTTCCTGCGCAACCACGATGAACTGACCCTGGAAATGGTCACCGACAAAGAGCGCGACTACCTCTGGAACTATTACGCTGCCGACCGCCGTGCACGTATCAACCTGGGGATTCGCCGCCGCCTGGCGCCGCTGATGGAACGTGACCGCCGGCGCATCGAGCTGCTCAACAGTCTGCTGCTGTCGATGCCGGGCACGCCGACCCTGTACTACGGCGATGAGATCGGCATGGGCGACAACATCTACCTCGGTGACCGCGACGGCGTGCGTACGCCGATGCAATGGTCCATCGACCGCAACGGCGGCTTCTCCCGCGCCGACCCGGCCAGCCTGGTATTGCCGCCAATCATGGACCCGCAATACGGCTACCAGTCGGTCAACGTCGAAACCCAGACCCAGGACCCGCACTCGTTGCTGAACTGGACGCGGCGCATGCTCGCGGTGCGTAAACAGTCCAAGGCGTTCGGTCGCGGCAGCCTGAAAATGCTCTCGCCCAGCAACCGCCGCATCCTGGCGTATACCCGCGAATACGCAGGCGCCGATGGCAAGAATGAAATCATCCTGTGCGTGGCCAACGTGTCCCGCAGTGCCCAGGCCGCAGAACTGGACCTCTCGGCGTTTGCCGGCATGGTTCCGGTGGAGATGCTCGGTGGCAATGCCTTCCCACCGATTGGCCAGCTGAATTTCCTGCTGACCCTGGCGCCGTATGGCTTCTACTGGTTCGTGCTGGCGGCGGAAAACCAGATGCCAAGCTGGCACGTGGAACCGGCACAAAGCATCCCGGACTTCACCACCCTGGTGCTGAAGAAACGCATGGAAGAATTGCTCGAAGCACCGTGCCGCACCACCCTGGAACAGAATGCGTTGCCGGCGTGGCTGCCCAAGCGCCGCTGGTTTGCCAGCAAGGATACGGCAATCGACAGCGTGCACATCGCTTATGGCGTGCGCTTCGGCGACCCGCAGCATCCGGTGCTGCTCAGTGAAATCGAAGTCACCAGCGCCGGCCAGGTCAGCCGCTATCAACTGCCGTTCGGCTTCCTTGGCGAAGACCAGTTCACCAGCGCCTTGCCGCAACAACTCGCGCTTGCCCGTGTACGGCGAGTGCGTCAGGTAGGTTTGGTGACCGATGCCTTCAGCCTCGACACTTATATCCGCGGCGTGATCCAAGGCCTGCAGGCCAAAACCGTCCTCGACTCCACCGATGGCGAGATTCGCTTCGAGCCCACGGCGCAGTTGGCCAAACTGGAATTGAACGACGAGTCGGAAGTGCGCTACCTCGCGGCGGAGCAGTCCAACAGTTCCGTGGTGGTGGGCGGCAGCCTGGTGCTCAAGTTGATCCGAAAAGTCAGCGCCGGGGTTCACCCGGAACTGGAAATGGGCGCCTACCTCACCGAAGCCGGCTACGAGCATATCTCGCCGCTGTTGGGCTCGGTGATCCGCCACGATGCCGATGGCCAGGACAACCTGCTGATGATCGCCCAGGGTTACCTGAGCAACCAGGGCGACGCTTGGGGCTGGACCCAGAATAACCTGGAGCGAGCGATTCGTGACGAACTGGCCGAAGCCATGTCCGAGCAGGAACAGCACTACAACGCCCTTGGCGAGCTGGCGGATTTCGCCGGCTTGCTCGGCCAGCGCCTGGGCGAGATGCACCTGGTGCTGGCGGCGCCCACCACTAACAAGGCGTTCAAGCCCGAGGTCACAACCCTCAAGGACAGCCAGGGCTGGGCCAGGCACGTGGGCGCGCAAATCGACCACGCCTTGCAGTTGCTCAAACAGCATCAAACCAAGTTGAACCCTGCCGATCAGGCGTTGGTCAGTGCTTTACTGGAGCAGAAAAAGGCCATCGCCAGTCACGTTCAGGACCTGGCGAAAGCCACGGTGGGCGGGTTGCGCATTCGCGTGCACGGCGACCTGCACCTGGGCCAGGTACTGGTGGTCAAGGGCGATGCCTACCTCATCGACTTCGAGGGCGAACCGGCGCGGCCGCTGCCTGAGCGTCGCGGCAAACACAGCCCGTACAAGGATGTGAGCGGGGTGCTGCGCTCGTTTGATTACGCGGCGGCCATGGCGGTGAATGTGCAGGGCGTCGACCAGTCGCCCGAGGCCAATGCGTCCCGGCAACGTGTGGCGGATCGCTACTTGCAAGAGGCCAGGCAGGCATTTATCCAGGCCTATCACGCTGCCACGACTACACTGGCCCATGACTGGCAGGATGCCAAAGGCCAGGACGCAGCGCTGGCGTTGTTCAGCCTGGAGAAGGCCGCGTACGAAGTGGCCTACGAAGCAGAGAATCGCCCGAGCTGGTTGCCGGTGCCGTTGCAAGGTTTGCACGGGCTGCTCAGCGGGTTGAAACCAATATCGAAAACTGCACGCGGTGGGGAGACGTCATGAGTTTTACAAGCAAAGAACCGCTGCAGGAAAAGTTGAGTGTGATGCCCAAACCTGCTGATATCGAAGCCCTGGTGCGGGCCGAGCACCATGATCCATTCTCGATCCTGGGTCCCCATGACGACGAGCAGGGCGGCCAGTTCATTCGCGCCTTCCTGCCGGAAGCACTGAGTGTCCAGGTCCTGGCCCGCGACAGCGGCGAGCACATCGGCAGCCTCGATACGACCCAGGTGCCGGGCTTGTTTGTCGGGCATTTCGGCAGCCGTCAGGCGTACTTGCTGAAGATCCAGTGGGCCGGTGGTGAACAGATCACCGAAGACCCTTACAGCTTCCAGCAACTGCTGCTGGGGGAGATGGACCTGTACCTGTTTGCCGAAGGCAATCACCGCGACCTGAGCAGTTGCCTCGGGGCACAAGTGACCAGCGTCGACGGCGTCCAGGGCGTGCGTTTTGCGGTATGGGCACCGAATGCCCGCCGGGTCTCGGTGGTGGGCGACTTCAATATCTGGGACGGGCGCCGTCATCCGATGCGCCTGCGCCATCCGTCCGGTGTGTGGGAGATTTTCATCCCGCGCCTGCAACCCGGCGCGGCCTACAAGTATGAAATCCTCGGTGCCCACGGGATTCTGCCGCTCAAGGCCGACCCCATGGCCCTGGCTACGCAGTTGCCGCCGGATACTGCGTCCAAGGTCGCTTCGCCGCTGCAGGTCGACTGGCAGGACCACGACTGGATGCAATCGCGCAGCGAGCGGCAAAAGCCCAGCGCACCCTTGTCGATCTACGAGTTGCATGCCGGTTCCTGGCAGTGCGAGCTGGATGAAGTCGGCGAGGTGTCCCGCCAGTACAGTTGGCGCGAGCTGACCGAGCGGTTGATCCCTTATGTACAGCAGTTGGGCTTCACCCATATCGAACTGATGCCGATCATGGAGCACCCGTTCGGCGGCTCATGGGGTTATCAGGCGCTGTCGCAATTTGCCCCGACGGCACGTTTCGGCTCGCCGGAGGATTTCGCGTTTTTCGTCAACGCCTGCCATCAGGCCGACATCGGCGTGATCCTGGATTGGGTGCCGGCGCATTTCCCCACCGACACCCACGGCCTGGCGCAATTCGACGGCACCGCGCTGTACGAATACGCCAACCCGCTGGAAGGCTTCCACCAGGATTGGGACACCCTGATCTACAACCTCGGCCGCACCGAAGTCCACGGCTTCATGCTGGCGTCGGCGTTGCACTGGCTCAAGCATTTCCATATCGATGGCCTGCGGGTGGATGCGGTGGCCTCGATGCTGTACCGCGACTATTCGCGCAAGGCCGGTGAATGGGTACCCAACCGCCACGGCGGGCGGGAAAACCTTGAGGCCATCGACTTCCTGCGCCACCTCAACGATGTCGTTGCCCTTGAGGCCCCCGGCGCGCTGGTGATCGCCGAGGAGTCCACCGCATGGCCGGGCGTAAGCCAGCCGACCCAACAGGGCGGCCTGGGGTTCAACTACAAGTGGAACATGGGCTGGATGCACGATTCGCTGCACTACATCCAGCAGGACCCGGTGTACCGTGCCCATCACCACAACGAGCTGAGTTTCGGCCTGGTGTATGCCTGGTCCGAGCGTTTTATCCTGCCGATTTCCCATGATGAAGTGGTGCACGGCAAACACTCGTTGATCGACAAGATGCCCGGCGACCGCTGGCAGAAATTTGCCAACCTGCGGGCGTACCTGAGCTTCATGTGGATGCACCCGGGCAAGAAGCTGCTGTTCATGGGCTGCGAGTTCGGCCAATGGCGCGAGTGGAACCACGATCAGCAACTGGACTGGTACCTGCTGCAATACCCCGAACACCGGGGCGTGCAGAAACTGGTGGGCGACCTCAACCGTCTGTACCGCGAAGAGCCGGCGCTGCATGACCAGGACGACGCACCACAGGGCTTCCAGTGGTTGATTGGGGATGACGCGATCAACAGCGTCTACGCCTGGTTGCGCTGGAGCAAGGATGGCAGGCCGGTGCTGGTGGTGGCCAACTTCACGCCGGTGCCGCGTGAGGCCTACAAGGTCGGCGTGCCGTTTGCCGGGCGCTGGAGCGAGGTGATCAACAGCGATGCCGACACCTATGCCGGTTCCAACTTCGGCAACGGTGGCGGGGCGTTTACGGAGGAGGAGCCCAGGCATGGGCAGCCGTTGTCGCTGTCGTTGAACCTGCCGCCGCTGGGTGTGCTGATACTGCGACCGGACGCCTGAATTCCAGACGATGAAGACCCCATGTGGGAGCGGGCTTGCTCGCGAATGCGCAGTACCAGTGCCAGATTTTT
>NZ_JBSVWQ010000190.1:0-10653 GCF_054071215.1 Pseudomonas sp. SDO5522_S412
GGGCTGACTGATACACCGCCTTCGCGAGCAAGCCCGCTCCCACATTTTGTCCTGCGACAGTCTCAGGTTTTTGCCATCACGGCGATGAACAACGGCGATTCCAGGAAGCGTTGCAACCAGCCCTGCAATCGCGGATAGGGCGCCTGGCCAAACCACTCCCGATCCACATGGGCAAACTGCCGCACAAACGGTGCAAGTGCCACATCCGCCAGGCTCAAATGCCCGGCCAGCAAATACTCCCGCTCCGCCAGCAACCCCTCCAGCTTCATCAGAAACACCTCACCCTCGGCCCGATAATGCTCCATCGGCTGCTCCGGATAGCGCTCGGCATACTTGTATCGATTCAATTGATGTTTGAAGCCCTGATCATTCTCTTCAATCAGCGCCTGCGTCGCCCGATCATCCCCAAGCAACCAACCCTCAGGATCGTTCTGTGCCAGTGCCCAGCGCATGATCGCCAGGCTTTCATCGATCACCCGGCCATCCACGCTCAGCACCGGCACCGTGCCTTTGGGTGACAACGCCAGCATCTCAGCCGGCTTGGCCTTGAGGCTGACCTCGATGATCTGCACCGCCACCCCTGAATACCGCAGGGCCATCCGCGCCCGCATCGCATAGGGGCAACGGCGGAACGAATACAACACGGCCTCGCTCACTTGACCTCCAGGGTGCTCAAGCCATTGCCCTGGCGCTTGACCTGAATCTGCACCGGAATCCGCTCGTGCATTTCCTGCACATGGGAAATCACCGCGACCTTGCGGCCCTGGGCCTGCAAGCCGTCGAGGGCGTCCATCGCCAGTTGCAGCGACTCGGGGTCGAGACTGCCGAAGCCTTCGTCGATAAACAGCGACTCGATCTTCAACGTGCTCGACGCCATCGACGCCAGGCCCAAGGCCAGCGCCAGCGACACCAGGAACGTCTCGCCGCCGGACAACGAGTGCACCGAACGCAGTTCGTCGCCCATCTCCGTGTCGAGTACCAGCAGGCCGAGCATGCTGCCGCCGCGCTTGAGGCGGTAGCGGCGCACCAGTTGGCGCAGTTGCACGTTGGCGTGGTGCACCAGCAGGTCGAGGTTGTAGGCCTGGGCGATCTTGCGGAAGGTATCGCCGGTGGCCGAACCGATCAGTGCATTCAGGCGTGCCCAACGTTGCCATTCTTCGTAGGCCTTGGCGATCTCTGCTGCCAGGGCCTGGTTGGCATCCTGGCGGCGCTGGTCGTCAGCCTGGCGGGCACGCAGTTCGGCGCAGTCTTTTTCGCCAATGGCCAACGCGGCGTTGAGTTCGGCCAGGGCGCCGTCCAGTTGCTCGGCCTCAAGGTTGCCGTTGTGCAGCGCCTGGTGATCCTTGAGCCGCTGCTCGCGCTCCTGCAGCAACACCTTCGCCTGTTCGACCGCTTTTTCGCTGTGTTGCAGTTGCTGGCGCAGTTCGGCCACCTGCGGCTCATCGAAGCCCACCAGCCGTGCCAGGCCTTCGTCATCGAGTTCCGGGTGCAACGCGCGCCAGTCGCTCAGGCGCGTAGTGAGGGCCGCGTGTTCGGTTTCCAGGGACTGTTGGCGTTCTTGCAGCGATTTGAGGTCGGCGGCCAGTTGGATCAACTGGTTGCGGGTGTCCTGCAACTGTTGGTTGGCCTCGGCCTCATGTTGCCGCGCCTGGTCGACGGCCAGGTCCAATTGCTGTTGCCAGTGTTCGGCGCTGGAGTTTTCGCCCAGTAGGCCGGCGAGTTTTTCCTTGGCGGCGTGTTGCAGGGCGCTCTGTTCGGCGAGCTGTTTGTGCAAAGTCTCCAGCTGCTGCTGGCGATGTTGCTGGCGGTCCTGCTCTTTCTCGATGGCTTGCTGGCGCTGTAGCTGCTCGGCCAATTCTTCCTTTTGGTTGTCGAGCTGTTCCAGGCGCTGGCTGACCTGCTGGTCGAGCAACATGAAGGTCGCCGCCGGCCCGCTGCGCAGGCCTTCGAGGGTCTCGGTGGGCAGCAGGCTGGCGAAGGCGTTGAGTTCTTCGTCCAGGCGTTCGCGGTCGTTGGACAGTTCCCGCTGCTGGTCGATCAGCAATTGGCGCGCCTGTTGGCTGGCGTCCTGGGCGGCTTGCAGTTGTTGCTGCAAACGCCCGGCGTTCTGTTGCAGGTTGAGCAGGGCGCCCTGGCGTTGCTCGTCCTGGGTGAGGCTTTGGCTGAGCTGGCTCAGTTGCTGGGCGAGCCAGGCATCACGCTTGGCCGCGTCCTGGTTGAACAGCGAGGCCGACAGCGGATGGGCTTCAAGGCTTGGCAGCAAGGCCTGCAACTGGCTGGCGAGTTGCTCCTGTTGTTGCAGGAATTCCTTTTGCTGGGCGATCAGGCCGCCCACTTCGCCACGCAGGTCAGTGAGTTTTTCCTTGAGTACATCCACGGCTTGCTGCGCGTTGGCTTCTTCGCTTTCGTCGTGGCGGGTCAGGCTTTGCAGCATGGCTTCGGGCTGGTGATACGGGTGCTCGACGCTGCCGCACACCGGGCACGGCTGCTCATCCTGAAGCTGGCCGCGCAATTCCTCGACGCTGGCACTGCGGGCCAGGCGCTGGCGCTCCAGCAGTTGCTTGGTGACGGTCAGGGTTTGTTCGGCGACGGCCAGCTCGGCCTTGGCCTGCAAGCCGCTCTGGTTCAACAGTTCGCGTTGTTGCTGGGCGAGGGTCTGCTTTTGCGTCAGGGCCTGGCTCTGGCTGTCGAGTTGCTGATGGCTGTCCCACAGCCGCGCCAAGTCCTCAAACGCGCGATGTTGCTTGCGGTTGTCCTGGAGCAGGCTGCCGAGCAACTGGATCTGTTCGGCCACTGCATGGGGTTCGGCGCCGGCTTCGTGGTACAGCAGGTCAAGGGCTTCGCGTTGCTCGGTCCATTTTTCACCGAGACGGGTGGCGCGCTCTTCCAGTTGTGGCAGTTCGGCCTGGCCTTTATTGAGGCGATTGCCGATCAGCATCAGCTGTTGCAAGCGGTCGCGGTAGGCGCTCCAGGCCTCGCTCAACGGCGCGAGGGCGGCGCTGCGTTCAAGCTCTGCGGCGAGCCGGTGCAGGCGCTCGGCGACAACTTTTTGCTTGTCGAGCAAGCCGGTCAACGTCGCCTGGCCTTCCACGCAGGCAGCTTCACCCAGCTGTTTCTCTTCGCTGCGTTTGGCCAGCTCGCGGGTCAAGTGGGCGAGGGTGGTTTGCTCCTCGAAGGCCTGGCGCAGCAAGGGCACAGCGTCGGCTTGCTGCTTGAGGGCCTGGGCGAGGGTGGCTTGCACGTCGGCCTGTTGCTGTTGCAGTTGGGTCTGGCGGGTGTGCAGCGCGGTTTGTTGCTCAAGGTGCTGCTGGATCTGCGCGGCAAGGGGCTGCAGCTGCGTGGTCAGTTCGGCCTGGCGGGCGAAGTGGTGACGTTGCGGCGCCAGTTGTTCCAGGCGGCTGAGGTCCAGGCGCTGCGGGCCCTGGCTTGCCCAGTGTTGCTGGGCCTGTTGCAGTTGCTCGACCGCACTTTGTTGGCGCTCCTGCCACTCTCGCAGTTCCTTCAGCCAGGTGTGCTGCAACTCGAGTTGCTTGAGTTGCGCCTGCTGGGTCTTGAGCTGTTGCTGTGCGGCGGCCAGTTGCTCGTCGAGTTCGGCGCGGGCCTCGGGGGCCAGCGGGGTGACGCCGGTGGCCTGGTCCTGCAGGTGTTTGTGGGCGTCCCGGGCGTCCTTGGCCTTGTCGAAGGCGCGGCGACCGAGTTGGGTGTAGAGCGCAGTGTCGGTGAGCTTTTCCAGCAGTTCGCTGCGCTCGTTGTCGTTGGCCTTGAGGAACGCGCTGAACTCACTTTGCGCGAGCAACACCGCGCGGGTGAACTGCTCGAAGTTCAGGCCCAGGGCCAATTCCAGCTGGGTCTTGTATTCGGTTTTCTGGCTGGCCAGCAGTTGCTCGCTGTCCAGGTCGATCAGGCTTTGCCGGCTGGCTTGCAGCTTGCCGCTGGCCTTGTCCCGGGCGCGGTTGGCTTCCCAGCGGGCGCGGTAGCGACGGCCACTGACGCCGACAAAATCCACTTCGGCATAACCGCCGCCAGTGCCCCGGCGAATCAGGGTGCGTGGGTCACCGATGGAAATATCGGTGTCGGCATCCGGCATTTTTGCCTGGCCGGTATCGCCCAGGCGCGGCACGGCGCCAAACAGCGCCAGGCACAGCGCATCGAGCAAGGTACTTTTGCCGGCGCCGGTGGGCCCGGTAATCGCGAACAGCCCGGCGCTGGCCAGGGGCTCGGCGGTAAAGTCGATTTCAAACGGACCCGCCAAAGAGGCGAGGTTTTTCAGGCGAATGGCGAGGATCTTCATGGCTGTTCGCCCTCCTGTTGCACTTCCTGGAGCAGCACGGCGAAGTCCTTCAGGGTCTGTTCGTCCACTTCACTGCCGTAGCTTTCCTGCCAGGCGCGGCTGAACAATTCCTGGGGCGTGAGCTGGTCGAGTTCGATCAGGCGGTCTTCCTGGCTGTCTTCACCGCGTCCGCTGCCTGCGTATTCAGCGGCGATGCGCACCAGGCGCACGGCCTTGCCTTGCAGGGCGTTTTCCACCTGCTGGCGCAGGTCGGGTTGCGGTTCGTCGAGGCGCACCCGCACTTCCAGCCACGGTTGGCGCTGGGTTTCGGCCAGCAGGTCGATGTCGGGCAGGTCGGCCAGTTGCTTGAGGATGTCGGCCAGGGGCGCGGCTTCCAGGCGTTGCAGGTTGACCGAGCGCGGGATCAGGCGGGATTCGACGCTGACCAGGGTTTCGCCGTCCAGTTGCACGTCGAGGATCTGGTGCTGGTAGCCGATTTCCGAGAATGACAGCGGAATCGGTGAGCCGCAGTAGCGAATCCGCTCCTCGCCATTCACCCGCTGGGGTTTATGCAAATGGCCGAGGGCCACATAGCTGACGGTGGCATCGAACAGGCTGGCCGGCAGCGCTTCGGCATTGCCGATGATCAGGCTGCGCTCGGAGTCTTCCGACACCGAGCCGCCGGCCATGTGCGCATGGCTGATGGCAACCAGTGCCTGGCCCGGCTGGCGCTTGGCGTTGGCGGCAGCAATCAGCCACTCGTGAACCTGGCCGATGCCCCGCAGGTAATCGTCCCCCAGTTGTGCGCCGGTCACTTCGGCCGGGCGCAGGAACGGCAATGCCAGGCACCAGCCGGCAATTTCACCGTCGGCACCGGGCAATGGAATCAGCAGGCGTTCGACATCCAGTTGTCCGTCATCCAGCCACAGCACCCGGCCCAGGGCGTGGGTGCGCAGGCGGCGCATCAACGGCGCCGGCAGTTCGATGCGCGAGCCGGAGTCGTGGTTGCCGGCGATCATCACGATGGTCAGTGCAGGGTTTTGCTCATGGGCGCTGATGATGAAGTCGTACAGCCGCTCCTGGGCCTTGAGTGGCGGGTTGACCGTGTCGAAAATATCGCCGGCGATCAACAGCACGTCAGGGCGATGCAGGCCCAACTGGCCCAGCAGCCAGTCGAGGAAGCAGGCGTGTTCGAAGTCGCGTTCCTGGCCGTGCAGGTTTTGCCCAAGGTGCCAGTCGGAGGTATGAAACAGACGCAAGGCGATCTCCGTAAAAAAGAGGGTGACCGCTCAAGACAAGGTGGCGGTACGCAGAACCGCCAATTCTACTTTGCAAATGAACCTAGTGCGCGTACGCCCTGCTTTTTGTGGTGGGGGAGCTTGCTGTGGTGAAGGAGAGTGCTGTGGTGGGGGAGCTTGCTGTGGTGAGGGAGCAAGCTCCCTCACCACAGCAAGCTGTCTCGCACTCATTGAGGTGTCTGGCGAAGTTAAACGTCGCGCATCAAAAGGCCGAAACGCAGGTCCATCTCCGCCGGGATCGGCAAATACACCGTATGCCCGTCGCCCGGCGCCACCGCGATGGCCTCGCCCTTGGCGTTGTGCAATGAGCCCAGGTCAAAGTGGAAATTCCCCGCCGGGGTCATCAGTTCCAGGTGATTGCCTACGGCAAAACGATTCTTGACCTTGACCTCGGCCAGCTCCCCGCGCCGTTCACCGGTCAGTTCGCCGACGAACTGCTGGCGTTCGGACACCGAGCTGCCGTTCTGATAGTTCTGATACTCATCGTGCACGTGCCGGCGCAGGAAACCCTCGGTGTAGCCGCGCTGGGCCAGGGATTCGAGGTTGGCCATCAAGCCCCGGTCAAAGTCGCGCCCGGCCACCGCGTCATCAATCGCCTGGCGATATACCTGGGTGGTGCGGGCGCAGTAAAAGTGGGATTTGGTGCGGCCTTCGATCTTCAACGAGTGCACGCCCATGCGCGTCAGCCGCTCGACGTGCTGCACCGCCCGCAGGTCCTTGGCGTTCATGATGTAGGTGCCGTGTTCATCTTCGAAGACGGGCATCTGTTCGTCGGGGCGATTGGCCTCCTGCAGCAGGAACACCTGGTCGGTGGGCGCACCGAGGCCCAGGGTCGGCTCGGGCGCATAGTGCTGCACGATGTCGCCGGCGGCGTTTTCCACCGCAGGCGTCGCCTGGTATTTCCAGCGGCAGGCGTTGGTGCAGGTGCCCTGGTTGGCATCCCGCTTGTTCATGTAGCCCGACAGCAGGCAGCGCCCGGAATAGGCCATGCACAGCGCGCCGTGCACAAATACTTCCAGCTCCATGGCGGGGACTTGCTGGCGAATCTCGTCGATTTCCTCCAGCGACAACTCCCGGGACAGGATGATTCGGCAGATGCCCTGCGCCTGCCAGAATTCGACGCTGGCCCAGTTCACCGTATTGGCCTGCACCGACAGGTGGATCGGCATGTGCGGGAAGTGCCGGCGCACCAGCATGATCAGGCCCGGGTCGGACATGATCAGCGCATCCGGGCCCATGGCGATCACCGGGGCAAGGTCCTTGAGGAAGGTTTTCAGCTTGGCGTTGTGAGGCGCGATGTTGACCACCACATAGAACCGCTTGCCCTGGGCCTGGGCTTCCTGGATGCCGAGGGCGAGGTTGGCGTGGTCGAACTCGTTATTGCGCACCCGCAGGCTGTAGCGCGGTTGCCCGGCGTAGACGGCATCGGCACCGTAGGCAAAGGCATAACGCATGTTTTTCAGGGTGCCGGCGGGGGCGAGCAGTTCGGGGGCGATAACGGGAGGCATGGGTTCGGGTCGCAAAAGGGCGGCAGGGTAGCCGGGCCGGGTGCGCAGTTTATTGATCCAGGTCTAATAAGTAGGGCACTCGCGGGATTTGCAGTGGACTAAACATCAAGGCGCACATGAGCGCCTGGTGTTTTAGACATGGACCGAACATGAACCAAACCAACCTGCAATTCAAAACCCTGCTGTTACTGCTCGCCCTGGTGACCATCGCGTTTATCTGGATTTTGCTGCCGTTCTACGGCGCGGTGTTCTGGGCGGTGATCCTGGGGATCATCTTTGCGCCGATGCAACGGCGCTTCCAGCAACGTTTTGGCTGGAACCGCAACCTGACATCCCTGGCAACCCTGACGGTGTGCCTGATAATTGCGATTTTGCCGGTGATCATCACCAGTGCCTTGCTGGTGCAGGAAGGCGCGACGCTTTACAAGAACGTCGAGAGCGGCAAGCTCGACGTTGCCGGGTATATCGAGCAGTTCAAGAACTTCCTGCCACCGTATTTCCAGCATCTGCTGGACCGCTTCGGCATGGGCAACCTGGAAGGCCTGCGGGAGAAGATCGTCAAGAGTGCGATGCAGGGCAGCCAGTTTTTTGCGACCCAGGCGTTCAGCTTCGGCCAGGGCACGTTTGATTTCCTGGTGAGTTTTTTCATCATGCTGTACTTGCTGTACTTCCTGCTGCGCGATGGCCCCGAGCTGGTGCGCAAGGTGCGCACCGCGGTGCCGCTGGCCGAACCGCAGAAGCGTCGCCTGCAATTGAAGTTCAACCGGGTGGTGCGTGCCACGGTGAAAGGCAACGTGCTGGTAGCGGTCACGCAAGGCGCGTTGGGTGGCTTGATCTTCTGGTTCCTGGACATTCCCAGCGCGTTGCTCTGGGCGGTGTTGATGGCGTTTCTGTCGCTGCTGCCGGCGGTGGGCGCGGGGATCGTGTGGGGGCCGGTGGCGGCGTACTTCCTGCTGAGCGGGTCGATCTGGCAGGGCGTGGTGCTCGGGTTGTTCGGGGTATTTGTGATCGGGCTGGTGGACAATGTGCTAAGGCCCATCCTGGTGGGCAAGGACACCCGCATGCCGGATTACCTGATCCTTATCTCAACCTTGGGCGGCCTGTCGATCTTTGGCTTGAACGGCTTTGTCATCGGGCCACTGATTGCTGCGTTGTTCATGTCCAGCTGGGCGCTGTTTGTGGAAACCAAACCGCGGGTGCAACTGCCTTAGGCATGAAAGCAATGCGCCATTTTGACCGACAGGGCCTGGGCGGCCGGTAATGAAGTGAGTGGGCCGCTGATGGCTTCGCCATCGCGTACCAGGTACCAGCAGGCGAGCAAGCCAAGCTCCCGCAGAGAGGCGGGAACGGCACTGCCGATGACAGACATGATTTGAATAGTGGGCATGATGACCTCCGATACGCTATGGAGGTGACATTACGGTGCGTAGGCCTTCAGGGAAAATCAACCTGCTCGATAGTCGACATCACTGTTATCGAGCGACCCTCAGTCAGTCGACCACCTGGTCGAGCATATGCACCACTTCCTGTTCACTGAGCAGGCCCTTGCGCACCAGGTTTTCCGTCAGCAAGGACAGGAACTTGGCGTTGCGATGGCCTTCCAGGGCCTTGAGCTCCGTCAGTACGCTATAGACCTTGCTCGAGGTGCAGAGGCCGGCGGTGCGATGTGGGTTTTGCGTGGGCATGGGCAATCGTCCTTGTTGTTATTGGTCGGACAGTGTTGATAGTGGAAGCCTTTTGAGACACAAACATGACAGCGCAGGCCCCGTTCGGGCAAGCGCCTATTGAGATCAATGATGTGGGATTTGGCCACAGCCATTGTCCTTATAACGACCTTGGCGAGATTTATTCAGACCTGCAGGCCAAAAAAAGGCCCCGCTTTTAGGGCGGAGCCTGTTCAGGTGTATCAGTTGAGGCTTACCAGCCGCGACCGTAATAGCCGTGTGGAGGGCCGTAGTAGCCGCGCGGTGGGCCGTAGTAGACCGGCGCCGGGCGGTAATAAACCTGTTGTTGCACATACACAGGCGGTGGCGGTGCGTAGTAGACCGGCGGCGGAGCGGCATACACCGGCTGCGGCTGGACATACACCGGTTGTTGCACGTAGACCGGCCGCGATTGGCTGGCGACTATCGAGCCGCCTACCACTGCACCAACAACGGCTCCCAGTGCGAGCGGAGCACCCCAACCACCACCGTGGGCGGAGGCCTGTCCTGCCATAGCGAGTGCGCCGATCAGCAAGGCGATCTTGGGGAGTTTACGAATCATGGTCATTCCTCGGTTAGCCCCTGCGCTCATGGTCTGCAATCAATCGACTCAAGGATTGTCGCGGGGATACTTTTAAGACAGCGTATTTCTAAAAAACAGCACAGCCGATAGGTAAAGGTTGTGTAAGGTCTGTATCGGTTGGCTTACACAAGTGGCCGGGCACAGTGCGTATGATCCATGACAACCCGCCGGCGCGGGTATTCCGTCTATCCGAAACCGCCTCTGGAATGGCTTCAAGGAGTTACCGATGCAGATGAACCCCAACAAGGACACCCAACTGTGCATGTCACTGTCGGCGCGCCCCGGGAACTTTGGCCTGCGCTTTCATAACCACCTGTACGAGCAGTTGGGGTTGAATTTCTACTACAAGGCCTTCAGTAGCCAGGACCTGCCTGGCGCCGTCGGTGGCATTCGGGCCTTGGGCATTCGGGGTTGTGGCGTGTCGATGCCGTTCAAGGAAGCCTGTATTGCCCTGGTGGATGAGCTGGACGATTCGGCGCGGGCCATTGCGTCAATCAATACCATCGTCAACACCGACGGGCATTTGAAGGCCTACAACACCGATTACATTGCCATCGAGCAACTGCTGCACAAGCACCAGGTGCCCAAGGACTCGACCTTCGCCCTGCGCGGCAGCGGCGGCATGGCCAAGGCGGTGGCCAGTGCCTTGCGCGATGGCGGCTACGCCAAGGGCGTGATCGTGGCGCGCAATGAAGAAGCGGGCCGGGCGCTGGCCCAGAGCCTGGGGTATGAGTGGCAGGCGCAGTTGGGTGCCTTGCGCCCGCAGATGCTGGTCAACGTGACGCCGATTGGCATGACCGGAGGGGCGGAAGCGGATCAGTTGGCGTTTGAAGCTGACGCGGTTGATGCGGCCGAGACGGTCTTCGATGTGGTGGCGATTCCCTCGGAAACCCCACTGATCCTGCGTGGACGGGCCCAGGGCAAACGAGTGATCACCGGTTTGGAAGTGATCGCCATCCAGGCGTTGGAGCAGTTCGTGCTGTACACCGGCGTGCGGCCGACGGATGAACAGTTTCAGGCGGCGGTGGCATTTGCCCGGAGCTGAGCATCACCGCTGGCGGTGTGGAGAGTGAGCTTGCTGTGGCGAGGGAGCTTGCTGTGGAGGGTGAGCTTGCTGTGGAGAGTGAGCTTGCTGTGGAGGGTGAGCTTGCTGTGGAGAGTGAGCTTGCTGTGGAGAGTGAGCTTGCTGTGGAGGGTGAGCTTGCTGTGGAGGGTGAGCCTGCTGTGGCGAGGGAGCTTGCTCCCGCTGGGTTGCGCAGCAGCCCCAAGAAAATGGGAGCGCTACGCACTC
>NZ_JBSVWQ010000191.1:0-10572 GCF_054071215.1 Pseudomonas sp. SDO5522_S412
AGGCAGCATCAATGTTGACACTGCTGCCGCCTTCGCAGCCTCGCTAAAGCTCGACAGCTCCCACAGGGTTAGGTGGTCTGCTAATCTGCGCTCGTTGAATCTCGACCGCCACCCGTGGACCTCTCAATGACATCGCCCTCCGATCAAAACCTTGAACCCCAATCCGTCTGCAGCCCGATCACCAGCAGCGCCATTTTCATGGTCGCGACCCTGGCGCCTGGCAGTGACTCGGCTGAGGCGGTGCGCAGCTGGTGCGCCGATATCGCCGGCCTGGTGCGCTCGGTCGGCAAGCGGGTGCCAGCCGGCAACCTGACGTGTGTCGCAGGGTTTGGCTCCAAGGCGTGGGATGCGCTGTTCGGGGGGCCGCGGCCAGCAGCGTTGCATCCGTTCAAGGAAGTGGGCGTGGCCGGGCGCCTGGCGCCGGCCACGCCGGGGGATATCCTGCTGCACATTCGTGCCGAGCAGATGGACCTGTGTTTCGAATTGGCCACCCAGTTGATGGCGGCGCTGGGGGATGCGGTGACGGTGGTGGACGAGGTCCAGGGTTTCCGCTATTTCGACATGCGCAGCATCATCGGTTTTGTCGACGGCACCGAGAACCCGGTCGGGCGCAAGGCGGTGGGTTTCACCATCGTCGGTGATGAGGATCCGGCGTTCAGCGGCGGCAGCTATGTAATGGTGCAGAAGTACCTGCACAACATGCAGGCCTGGAATGAATTGTCGGTGGAGGCGCAGGAGCGGGTGATCGGGCGCACCAAGTTGTCGGACATCGAGCTCGACGATGCGACCAAGCCGAGCAATTCCCACAGTGCATTGACCACCATCACCAAGGACGGCGAGGAAGTGAAGATCCTGCGGGACAACATGCCCTTTGGCCGGCCGGGCGCGGGGGAATTCGGGACGTACTTTATCGGCTACGCGCGCTCGCCAGAGCCTTTGGAGTTGATGCTGGAGAACATGTTTGTCGGCCGACCGGTCGGCAACTATGACCGCCTGCTGGACTTCAGCACGGCGGTCACCGGCGGCCTGTTCTTCATACCGTCTGCGGATTTGCTCGAAGAACTGGCCGACCGCGCGCCTTAGGCCAACAACCCGGTGCTCACCGCCACAATCAGGAACACCCCCAGCACCGCGCGGTAGATCACGAACGGCCAGGTGGAGAATCGCTCCAGGAACTTCATCAGGCCCCAGATCGCGAAGAACGCTGAGACACTGGCAACCACCAGGCCAAAGATCAAATGCGGCCAGGCGTGGGCGGGCAGGTCGGCATGGAACAACACCCACAGTTCCTTCAAACCCGCCAGGGCGATCGCCGGCAAGCCCAGCAGGAACGAAAACCGCGCCGCTTCTTCACGCTTGAAGTTGAGGAACAGTGCGGCGGTCAGGGTCGAACCCGAGCGGGAAACCCCTGGAATCAGCGCGCCGATCTGCGCAATGCCGACAATCAGCGCATCCCGCAGGCGCATTTCGCCCACCGTGCGCTTATGCCTCGCGCTGAGTTCAGCCGCCGCCAGCAGCACCGCCATCACCAGGCAGGAAATCCCGATCACCATCAGCCCGCGCAGCGGCGAGTTGCAGGAGTTGAGGGTCGACGACAAGGCTATCCCGGCGATCCCGATCGGAATCGTCGCCAGCACAATGGCCACCGCCAGCTTGAACCACTGGTTGTTGTAGTCACCTTGGCGCACCGCAGTGATGCTGCCGACCGTGACCTGGCGTACATCCTTCCAGAAGTAACTGACCACTGCTGCCAGTGCGGCCAACTGCATGGCTGCGGAAAACGCCGAGCCGGGATCCGGCCAGCCGAGCAGGGCGGGCACGATGCGCATGTGGGCGGTGGAAGACACGGGCAACAATTCGGTGATGCCCTGAATGATGCCCAGGATGCCTATTTGCAGGTAATCCAGGGACGCAAAGCCGACATCGAGGCCGCTGGTGCAGACGTTTGTCAAAGTACTTATCCTGAAAGCAAGGGGAGGGAAGTGACGCGGAGTTTAGTCTAACTTTGTAACGATTTTGTCGTTGACACGAGAAAAGCGCGATCGGTTCAGCAAGCAGAAAGCTTGGCCGGTGTATTGGCATTGCAGGTGGCTTTGTTGACAATGGCGGCCTGTTTTTTTGCCGAGATGCCCATGCCTGCAATCCCCGATACCACCGTCGAACTGATCGAGACCGGCCCGGAACACGCCACGTTGATCGCCAACCTTTACCAGTTCTACGCCTACGAGTCCTCGGACTGGGAACAGGAAGATGTCGAGGTGGACGGTCGCTTCTACATCCATGAGGAGCACCTGGCCCGCTACTGGGAAGACCCGCAGTGGAGTGCCAACCTGCTGCTGGTCGACGGCTTCATCGCCGGCTTCCTGCTGATCGAAGGCAGCGAGTTGCCGGGGATCGATGCGCTGGAACTGGCGGACCTGTTCATCCTCAAACGCTACCGCCGCAAGGGCATTGGCCGCGCCATCGCCACTCAGGTGTTGAGCAGCGGCGAGGCGAACTGGCTGGTGCGTTTCTATGATCAGGATGAAGTGAGCCAGGCGTTCTGGCGCACGGTGTTGGATAACCTGCCGCGTCCGGTGCAGGCCATCGAGCTGGACGATGAGCCAAACCTGCTGAGCTTCCTGGTGACGCGCGCAGCGTTGCACTGAGGCATCAGTTAAACGCTGCGCCAGCCCCTGCACTGAACAATGCCGCCTGCATCGCCTGTGGCGGCTGGCCGAACGCCCGCAGGAACGCCTGGCGCATGCGCTCGCGATCACCGAACCCGGTCTCGCGGGCGACCACTTCCACCGGGTGCCGACTGGTTTCCATCATTGCCCGGGCGGCTTCCACCCGCAGGGATTCGATGGCCTTGGCCGGGGTTTGCCCGGTCTCCTCGCGAAACACCCGGCTGAACTGGCGTGGGCTGAGCCGCGCTACGGCCGCCAGGGCCTCGACCGAAAGGTCGTGGGTCAGGTTCTCCCGGGCGTAGGCCAGGGCCAACTGCACACGGTCGGACTTGGGGTCGAGTTCCAGCAACGCCGATAGCTGCGACTGTTCGCTGCCACGGCGCTGGGCAATCACCAGCTTGCGCGCGATGCGGCGGGCGAGGTCGCTGCCCAGGTCGTTCTCCACCATCGCCAGCGCCAGGTCCACCCCGGCGCTCATGCCGGCACCGGTCCAGATCTGGCCGTCAACCACGAACAGCTTGTCTTCCTCCAGGCGAATCTGCGGGTAGCGCTTGGCAAAGGCCGGTGCGTGCAGCCAGTGGGTGGTGGCGCGCTTGCCTTCGAGCAATCCCGCCTCGGCCAGCACGAAGATGCCCATGCACAACGAAGCAATCCGCCGCGACTGTTTGGACGCCGCCTGGACCAGCCTCGGCAGGCTGGCGTCAGGCAGTTGGAACTCCAGGTAACCGCTGACGATCAATGTGTCATAGCCCTCGGGCCGGATCGGCGTACTGTTCACCGAGAAGCCCTGGGACGTCATGATCGGGCCGCCACTTTCCGACACCAGGTGAAACTCATACGCCTGCTCGCCACGCAGCAGATTGGCGCACTCGAACACCGAGCCCAGGCTGAGGCTCAAGGATTGAAAGTTCGGGTACACCATCAGCGCAATGCTGTGCATCTCATCTCTCCAGGGGGCGCGGAGCGTTGATTGTCGGCGTGTGCCAGGGAAACGGCAACCGCCTTGGCGCAATGTCCGGAATCCTTGCGGACATGACATTGTGCGGTTTTGGCCCGGCTCCTAAGCTTGATTCCATTCCAACCCACATCACCCCGAGGCACTGGCACATGAAAGTATTGATGGTTTTGACTTCTCACGACCAGCTTGGCAACACCGGCCGCAAGACCGGGTTCTGGCTCGAAGAATTTGCTGCTCCCTACTACGCGTTCAAGGACGCCGGGGCCGACGTGACCCTGGCTTCGCCGGCCGGTGGGCAGCCGCCCCTGGACCCGGTCAGCGACCTGCCGGATTCGCAAACCGACCAGACCCGCCGCTTCGCCAGCGACCCGGCGGCGCAACAGGCCCTGGCCACCACCGTGAAGCTGGAGTCGGTCAACGCCGGCGACTTCGACACCGTGTTCTACCCAGGCGGCCACGGCCCGCTGTGGGACCTGGCAGAGTCGAAAACCTCCATCGCCCTGATCGAAGCCTTCGAGCGTGCGGGCAAGCCGATTGGCTTTGTGTGCCACGCCCCGGGCGCCTTGCGTCACGTCAAGGCGGTCAACGGCGAGCCGCTGGTCAAGGGCCGACGCGTCACCGGCTTCTCCAACTCCGAAGAAGCGGCGGTTGGCCTGACCGACGTGGTGCCTTTCCTGATCGAGGATGATTTCAAGGCGCTGGGCGGCACGTATGAGAAGGGTGCCGATTGGCAATCCTTTGTGATTGAAGATGGCCTGCTGGTCACCGGGCAGAATCCTGCCAGTTCCAGTGACGTTGCCAAAGCGCTGTTGAAGCTGACCGCGTAACCCGCCAAATCCCCCAAAAAGTACGTTGTTGGCGGCTCCCCTGACCGGGAGCCGGCAGCTTCTGCTTGTCTGAAATTTGAATCCGGAACTGTCCCCCATGAGCAACAGCGCTTTAGGTACCCCGATCACACTGGGGCACCACACCCTGAAAAACCGCATTGTCCTGCCGCCGCTTACCCGCCAGCGAAGTGCCCAGCCCGGTGATATCGCCACGGACTTGATGGCGCTTTATTACCGCCAGCGCGCCACCGCCGGCTTCATGGTCAGCGAGGGCACGCAGATCGAGCCTCGCGGCCAGGGCTATGCCTGGACCCCGGGCATCTACACACCGGAGCAGATTGACGGCTGGCGTACCGTGACCGATGCCGTGCATGCCGAAGGCGGCGTGATCTTCGCCCAGCTTTGGCATGTGGGTCGCGTGTCCCATCACGAACTGCAACCCGACGGCGCAGCACCCGTCGCGCCGTCGGCGATCCAGCCGCAGCAAGCCAAGGCATTCGTTGCAACCGGGCCCGGCACCGGTAAGTTGGTGCAGCCACCCGAGCCGCGCGCCCTGGCTACCGCCGAGGTCAAGGAGTTGGTGGGGCTTTACGCCCAGGCTGCAAAAAATGCATTGGCCGCCGGTTTCGATGGCGTGGAAATTCATTCGGCCAACGGCTACCTGGTCAACCAGTTCATCTCGGCGCATTCCAACCAGCGCGACGATGAATACGGTGGCTCACTGCACAATCGCCTGCGGTTCCTGCGGGAAATCGTCGAGGCGGTGGCCGAAGTAGTCGGCCCGCAACGCCTGGGTGTGCGCTTTGCGCCGTTGTTCAGCGGCACTGACCAGGACCGGGTCTACATCGGCCTCGTCGAGGAAGACCCGCATCACACCTACATCGAGGCGATCAAGGTGCTTGAGGCGGCCGGCATCGCCTACGTGTCGATTGCCGAGGCCGACTGGGACAATGCCCCCGAGTTGCCCGAGTCGTTCCGCCAGGCGGTGCGTGACACCTTCAGCGGCCGGATCATCTACGCCGGCCGCTACACCGCAGAGCGCGGCGTGCGGCTGGTAGAGGCGGGGCTGGCAGACCTGATCGCGTTTGGCCGGCCGTACATTGCCAATCCCGACTTGCCCCAACGCCTGCTCAACGGTTGGCCGCTGAACCCGTTGAACGCGGACGGCCTGTATGGCGGCACCGAGGTGGGCTTCACCGATTACCCGGTGTATGCCGGGTAGGCACGGGCTACTCGATCGGGTATTTGCCGAATGCCGGGTGCTGCTCGGCGAGGGCCGCGTGGCGTTGCAAGTGGGGAAACGCATCGGCCTTCACGACGTCGGCTATCTTCAGCTGGGTGAAGGACCAGGCGACCGCCACCGTCAGGCTCGCCTGGGTCAGCGGCAAGTCGCTGTCGCGCTCGGCCACCCGCGCCTCCAATAACGCATAGGCCGCCAGCAGTTGTCCGGTCACGCGGTCGATCCACGGCTGATGCAGTTTTTCGGCGGGCCGCAGGTGATGTTCGTAGACGATCTGCACGGTCTTTTCGCACGCTGCCAGCGCCAGGCCGATCACTTGCAGATCCCTGGCAAGCGCTGGGGCTGACGGGGGCAACAATCGGCTGCCGGCCGGCGCCAGGGCTTCCAGGTACTCGAGGATCAAGCCGGAATCCATCAGCACCGTGCCGTCGTCGAGCACCAGCGTCGGTGCCTTGACTACCGGGTTGATCCCGGAAAACTCATCGAAGGTGCTGAACACCGACAGTGCCTGGTGTTCGAACGCGACGCCGTACAGTTCCAGGGAAATGGCCACGCGGCGCACGTAGGGCGAGTCCAGCATGCCGACCAGTTTCATGAAGCCTCCATTAACCGCAGTGTTTTGTTCTGATGACGCTATAAACCGTTTTTCCGCATGTTTATCAATCCACCCGCAACACAATCTTGCCGATATGGTCGCCACCTTCCATGCGCGCATGGGCCTTCGCGGCGTCGGTATAGGCATACACCTCATCGATCATCGGCAGGCAACGCCCGGCCGAGAGCACCGGCCACACGTGTTCGCGCAGTTGTGCGGCAATCGCGGCTTTTTCTTCCCGGGTGCGTGAGCGCAACAACGAGCCGGTAACGATCGCGCGTTTGCCGAGGATCGCCAGCAGGTCGATGTCCTTGGCGCGTGCGCCGCCGAGGAAGCCCAGCATCACCAGGCGACCTTCCATGGCCAGGGCGCTGATGTTGTCGTTCAGGTAGGAGCCACCCATGATGTCGAGCACCACATTGACACCCTTGCCCGCGGTCTTGTCAGCGATGACCTCGGCGAAATTCTGTTCCCGGTAGTTGATCGGCTCGGCTCCCAGTTCGCGGATGGCGGCGCATTTTTCCACGCTGCCGGCGGTGGCGAACGCTTCGATACCGAACTCGCGGCAGAGCATCAGCGCGGTGGTGCCGATGCCGCTGGTGCCGCCATGGATCAACACGCGCTGGCCTTTATGCGCACCGCCGATGCCGAACAGGTTGGCCCATACGGTGAAGAAGGTTTCCGGGATCGCTGCCGCCTGAATCCAGTCCAGGCCATAGGGAACCGGCAAGGTCTGGCTGGCGGGCACTGCGCAGTACTGCGCATAACCGCCGCCATTGGTCAGGGCGCACACCTTGTCGCCCAGCGCGTACTCGCTGACGCCTTCGCCCAGCGCGACCACCACACCGGCCACTTCCAGCCCGGGAATCGGGCTCATGCCGGGTTTCATCGGATATGTGCCGGCGCGTTGCAGGGCGTCCGGGCGATTGACGCCGGCGGCGTGCACGCGGATCAGCACTTCGCCGGGGCCGGCGACAGGTACCGGCTCCTGGCGTGGCTGCAGGACTTCGGGGCCGCCGGGGCTGGTGATTTCGATCAGGGTCATTTCGTGGGGCAGATTCATTTGAGCGCACCTGTAGCAATGAACGTGTGGGTTGGGACCGCGCCCGTCACCGAGCGGTTCAGCCTGCTGGCGATCCTGGGTATTTTCTCTGGTGCCCAGCATAGCTGTGATGAGTGATGCAATAATGCTGCGATTACACGTCACGATGATGCAAAAATGCATCGAAGGGGAAAGCCATGAATTGGGACGATGCGCGGGTGTTCCTCGCGGTGTGCCGCGAGTCCACATTACGCGGAGCCGCGCGGGTGCTGGGGGTGGATCAGGCCACCGTGGGGCGACGGGTCAATGCCCTGGAAAAGTCCTTGAACGCAACGTTGTTCCTGCGCACCTCCGAGGGCTATGCGCTGACCGCCGTGGGTGAGGCCGCGTTGCAATCGGTGGAGAACATGGAGCGCTCGGCCCTTGACCTGGAGCGTCAGGTCCTGGGCCTGGACGACCGCCTGACCGGCACCGTACGGGTGACCACCACCGATTCCCTGGCCATCGACTTCCTGATCCCGGCCATTGCCCGGCTGCACGATGCGCACCCTGACGTGCGCGTGCAGATGGACGCTTCGACCCAGTTGCTTAACCTGGCCAAACGCGAAGCCGATATCGCGGTGCGCAATACCCGCCCGGACAACCCCGACCTGATCGCCCGGCGCATCGCCCGCTGGCCGGTGGGGCTGTTTGCCTCGCAGGCGTATATCGATCGGCACGGCGCACCCGAACCGGGCAGCCTGTTCGAAGGACACGACCTGGTGGTGTACCAGCCGCACCTGCAAAGCCAGAAGGACCTGACCCTGGTCAGCGAGCCGCTGGGACGCGGACGTATTGTTGCGGCCTTGAGTTCAAGCCTGTTGGTTCGCCGCTCCATCGCCGCAGGGATCGGTATCGGTGAGGTTCCGATAGTTTCCGGCGAACGCGACGGCCTGGTGCGGCTGTGGCCGGACCGTACGCGGCCGTTGCCCTACGATGTGTGGCTGGTGACCCATGCCGACCTGCGGCATACCGCCCGGGTGCGGGTGGTGATCGACGAGATCGTCGCGGGGTTTGCCGGCACCGGGGAATAGTACGACTGCCTGAAAAGGCCGGGTGTCAGCCCGGCCAGAAATAAGTCGTCGCAGGAGAACGCAATCGGCTCAGCGTTGCAGGAAGGCCAGCAGATCTTCGTTCAAGGCTTGCTGGTGGGTCACCGCAAAACCATGGGGGGCATCCTTGTACACCTTCAACTGCGCGCCTTTGATCATCTGCGCGGCGACCTTGCCGGTAGTTTCGAACGGCACGATCTGGTCGCCATCACCGTGGATAACCAGGGTTGGCACGTCGATCCTGGCCATGTCCGGGCGGAAATCGGTTTCCGAGAACGCGGTGACGCAATCCACCGTCGCCTTGAGCGAGGCGAGCAGGGCGATGTTCAGTGTTTGAGTCAATACACCGCTGGAGACCTGTTGGCCCTTGTTGATGCCATAGAACGGCGTATTGAAGTCTGCCAGGAACTGCGCGCGATCCTTCAGCAACGCGGCCTTGAACCCGTCAAACGCTGCCATCTCGACACCTTGCGGGTAATCCGGCTTTTGCCCGAACAGCGGCGTCACCGCCCCCAGCAACACCAGCCCGGCCACGCGCGCGCTGCCATGGCGGGCGATATAGCGGCTGACATCGCCGCCGCCCATGGAGAAGCCCACCAGGGTCACGTCCTGCAGATCCAGATGGTTGATCAACTGGGCGATATCGTCGGCAAAGGTGTCGTAGTCGTTACCGGTCCAGGGCTGGTCCGAGCGGCCAAAACCACGGCGGTCGAACGCGATGGTGCGGTAGCCGCGGCTGCTCAGGTACTCCATCTGGTATTCCCACATATCGGCATCCAGCGGCCAGCCGTGGCTGAACAGCACCGGTTTGCCGGTGCCCCAGTCCTTGTAGTAGAGCTCGGTACCGTCTTGTGTGCGTAGGGTGCTCATGGCAAAACTCCTTGGGTGAGAGGGCAGCCAATACTATAGGCGCAGAATCTGACGAGGGACTTGTATGCCTGTGCTCGGTTGAACGGTTCAGCGTCTATGCTGGTCAACTGCTTTCTACCGTCTGAACAAACAGGTGAACGAAATGGCCAAGACTTACAGCTACGCCGCTCGTGACTCCAAGGATTCCCTCAAACCCTTCACGTTCGAACGTCGCGCCCCCGGGGCCGATGATGTGCAGATCGACATCCTCTATTGCGGCGTCTGCCACTCGGACCTGCACACCGTACGCAACGAATGGAAAAACACCCTGTACCCGTCGGTACCGGGCCATGAAATCGTTGGACGGGTGACCGCAGTGGGCGCCAATGTCAGCAAGTTCAAGGTGGGCGATTTGGCCGGTGTCGGCTGCATGGTCGACAGCTGCCAGCACTGCGAATCCTGCGCCGAGGGCGAGGAGCAGTATTGCGAAAACGGCTTCACCGGCACCTACAACGGCCCGGCTTTTGGCGGCGAAAACACCTTCGGCGGCTACTCGGACAATATCGTGGTCAAGGAGAAGTTCGTCCTGCGCATCTCCCACGACGAGAGCAACCTGGCGGCGGTCGCGCCGCTGCTGTGTGCAGGCATCACCACCTACTCACCGCTGCACCACTGGAACGTCGGGCCGGGCAAGCGCGTCGGCGTTGTCGGCCTCGGTGGCCTGGGCCATATGGCGGTGAAAATCGCTCATGCCATGGGCGCCTACGTGGTGCTGTTCACCACCTCGCCGAACAAGCGCGAAGACGGCCTGCGACTGGGGGCCGATGAAGTGGTGGTGTCGAAGAACGCGGACGAAATGGCCAAGGTTGCCAACTCCCTGGACTTCATCCTCAACACCGTGGCCGCGTCCCACAATCTCGACGCCTTCCTCAACCTGCTCAAGCGCGACGGCACCATGACCCTGGTGGGCGCCCCGGATAGCCCGCACCCGTCACCGACCGTGTTCAACCTGATCTTCAAGCGTCGCAGCCTGGCCGGGTCGTTGATCGGTGGCATCCAGGAAACCCAGGACATGCTGGATTTCTGCGCCAGGCACGGGATTGTCTCGGACATCGAGATGATCGACATCCAGGGCATCAATGACGCCTACGAGCGCATGCTCAAGGGCGATGTGAAGTATCGGTTCGTGATCGACATCGAGAGCCTGAAGAAAGAAAAACACGCGGCCTGATTGATCGCCGCCGATCCCTGTAGGAGCGGGCTGGTGTGGGAGCGGGCTTGCTCGCGAAGGCGGTGTGTCA
>NZ_JBSVWQ010000192.1:0-10503 GCF_054071215.1 Pseudomonas sp. SDO5522_S412
GATGTATTGACTGATCCACCGCTTTCGCGAGCAAGCCCGCTCCCACATTTGTTTCCGGTTTACCCGGCCGACACGACTTCCAGCACACAAATCATCCCGGCTTCGGGATAGTGCCAGCGCACATCAACATCCCAGAACTGCGCCCCGTATTCCCGCTCCGGCCCCGGCGTCTGGTACGCCGGCCGCGGATCCTGCGCAAGGCACTGCTCGATCAACGCCACCAATGGCTCGCCAAGGCGCTGAGCGTGGCCTTCTGCCTGTTGCAGCGCAGTCTTCAGCCACTGCACGGGAATCAGCTGTGGCGCAGCGCTGGCGATGCTGTTGGTCGCAGTGTCAACTATGTCTGCGTACGGCACGTACGGCTTGATGTCGAGAATCGGTGTGCCATCCAGCAGGTCGATCCCGGATATCCACAGGCGCCCATCTTCCACCTTGTCCAGCTTGACCACTGACTGGCCGATGCCGTTGGGCCGGTGCGTCGCGCGGGTGGCGAACACGCCCATGGACGTGTTGCCACCCAGGCGAGGCGGGCGCACTTTCAGGCGGGGCTTGTCTTCCAGCGCCTGGTGGAACAGGAACAGCAGCCACACATGGCTGACCTGTTCCAAACCCTGCACCGCCTCACCCTGGTCGAATGGCGCCACCAACTCCAGCACGCCCCGGGCGGCAGGCGCCAGTTGTGGCTGGCGCGGGATGGCGAACTTCTCCTTGAAGCAGGAGCGGACAAAGCCGATGGGCGAGACGCTGTAGTTCACGGGCTTAGGCGCGAACGCGCAGGGTCAAGCCCTTGAGGAAGTTGCGCAACAGCTGGTCACCACAGGTGCGGTAGTTGGTGTGGCCGAACTTGCGGAACAGTGCGCTCAGCTCAGGCTTGGACACCGGGAACTCGGAGGCCTTGAGGATTGCGTGCATGTCGTCTTCCTTCAGTTCGAAGGCCACGCGCAGTTTCTTCAGGACGATGTTGTTGGTCACCGGCAGTTCGATCGGCTGCGATGGACGGCTCTCGTCCTTGCCGCGCTTGAAGATCACCAGGCCATCGAGGAAATGCGCCATGACTTCGTCCGGGCAGAACACGAAGCCTTCTTCCTCGTCTTTCTTGAGGTAGGTCAGCAGGTCGTCCTTGGTGACTTCCATGCCGCCGAGCTTGATGATCTCGACCATCTTGTTGTCGCTGATGTCGAGCATGTAGCGCACGCTGCGCAGTACGTCGTTGTGAATCATGGTGGGCAATCCTGGTCATTCAACTGTGGACACCGCCCAGGCAGGCGGTATCGAGAGATTCGGCGGCGAAAAAAGTCTTAGAACTTTTCTTTGCCGGACAGATAGCGCCATTGGCCTACCGGCACTTTGCCGATGGAGACTCCGCCAATGCGGATGCGTCGAATGGCGACGACTTTCAGGCCGACGGCTTCGCAGAACAAGGCAATCACACCCGGTTGCGGGTTTTTCAGCGCAAAGCGCAGGCGGTTCTCGTTCTGCCAGCTGGCTTTCACCGCCGGCAATTCCTTACCTTTGTAGGTCAGGCCATGGTTGAGGCGGTTCAGGCCGTGGGCGACCATGTCGCCGGACACTTCCACCACGTATTCCTGTTCGATCTTGTTCGCGTCAGCGGTCAGCTTGCGCAAAATCTTCCAGTCCTGGGTGAACACCAGCAGGCCGCTGGCCTTGGCTTGCAGGTCACTGCTGGCGGTCAGGCGCAGGAAGTGGCCCTTGAGCGGGCGCTTGCTGAAGCGGTGTTCTTCCGACAGGGTCTCGGCGTTGATCGACGCCATGGCTGTCTCGGCATCCACGCCGGCGGGGGCGTGGAACAGGATGGTCACCGGCTCCGGCGCTGTGGCCTTGGCCTCAGGGTCAAGCTCGACCTTCTGGGTGGTGACCTTGAACTGCGGCTCGTCGATCACTTCGCCGTCCACCGTGACCCAGCCGCCTTCGATGAACAGCTCAGCCTCCCGACGGGAGCAACCGACCAGTTCGATGAGGCGTTTGGAGAGGCGTAGGGGTTCAGTCATGACAAGGGCCGAAACAAAAGGGGGCGGCTATTGTACCTGTGTGGCGCCGGTTAATCCCGGCTCCATTTCATTTAGCCGCGACGCGCCTGTGGCTGGGCCTGGCGCAAACGCATGTGCAGCAACGGATAAGGCTGGCCCATGCCGTCATGGTCCGTGCGTCCGATCACCTCAAAGCCTTGCTTGAAGTAAAAGCCCAGGGCCTGCGGGTTCTGTTCGTTGACGTCCAGTTGATCGGCATTCATCGACTCGATGGCATAGCGCAGCAATTGCCGGCCCAGGCCCTGGCCACGGTGCTCGGGGTCGATAAACAGCATCTCGACCTTGCCCGCGGCCACCCCGGCAAACCCGGTGATGCGCTGGCGCGAGTCCTTGGTGCAGATCAGCATCACCGCGTCGAGGTAGCGGGTCAGCACCAGGTTTTTCAGCAACTCGATGTAACTGTCCGGCAGGAAGTCATGGGTGGCCCGCACCGAAGCCTCCCAGATGCGGGTCAGTTCCTGATAGTCGCTGGATTTGGGTGTATGGATAACCGAATGCTGACGCATGCCCGCTGCCCCTTGCCGATGATTGGCGCCGATGGGCAAAACGATAGACCTAAAAAAGCCCCGCATCTTGTCCAGAGGCAGGGCTTTTTCAATTCTTTACACCTTATGCGCGTTTTTCAGCCCACAGGTCGTACTCGTCGGCGTCGGTCACGGTGCACCAGACCTTGTCGCCCGGCTTCAGGCCGCTGGCATCGTCGATGAACACGTTACCGTCGATTTCCGGTGCATCGAAGAAGCAGCGGCCTACAGCGCCTTGCTCGTCGACTTCGTCGATCAGTACTTCGATCTCACGGCCGATGCGCAGTTGCAGGCGCGCCGAGCTGATGGCCTGCTGGTGCGCCATGAAGCGCTCCCAACGGTCCTGCTTGACGTCGTCCGGCACGATGGCAGCGTCCAGCAGGTTGGCCGGAGCACCTTCCACCGGCGAGTACTGGAAGCAGCCGACGCGGTCCAGCTGGGCCTCGGTCAGCCAGTCCAGCAGGTACTGGAAGTCTTCTTCGGTTTCGCCGGGGAAGCCGACGATGAAGGTGGAGCGGATGATCAGGTCCGGGCAGATCTCGCGCCAGTTCTTGATGCGCGCCAGGGTCTTGTCTTCGAAGGCCGGGCGTTTCATGGCCTTGAGGATTTTCGGGCTGGCGTGCTGGAACGGGATGTCCAGGTACGGCAGGATCTTGCCGGCGGCCATCAGCGGGATCAACTCGTCAACGTGCGGGTACGGGTAAACGTAGTGCAGGCGCACCCATACGCCGAGGCTGCTCAGGGCTTCGCAGAGTTCGGTCATGCGGGTTTTCACCGGCGCGCCGTTCCAGAAGCCAGTGCGGTATTTGACGTCGACGCCGTAGGCGCTGGTGTCCTGGGAGATCACCAGCAGCTCTTTCACGCCGGATTTGACCAGGCGCTGGGCCTCGTCCAGCACGTCGCCTACCGGGCGGCTCACCAGTTTGCCGCGCATCGACGGGATGATGCAGAAGCTGCAGCTGTGGTTGCAGCCTTCGGAAATCTTCAGGTAGGCGTAGTGGCGCGGCGTCAGCTTGATGCCCTGCGGCGGCACCAGGTCGATCAGCGGGTTGTGGTCCTGGCGCGGCGGCACTACGTCGTGCACGGCGTTGACCACTTGCTCGTACTGCTGCGGGCCGGTCACGGCCAGCACGCTTGGGTGCACGTTGCGGATGGCGCCTTCTTCCACGCCCATGCAGCCGGTGACGATCACCTTGCCGTTTTCCTTGATGGCTTCGCCGATCACTTCCAGGGACTCGGCCTTGGCCGAGTCGATGAAGCCACAGGTGTTGACCACCACCACGTCCGCGTCCTGGTAGGTGGACACGACGTCATAGCCTTCCATGCGCAGTTGCGTAAGGATGCGTTCGGAGTCGACCAGAGCCTTTGGGCAACCCAGGGATACAAAGCCGACCTTGGGGTTGGCTTTTGCGATGGTGGTGGACATGTCTAACCTCGGTATTGAATGACGCCGCCCGTCGTGCACGAAAGGTGGCGGATGGGCACTTGGTGTGCCTCTGATCAAAAAGTGCGCAATTCTAGCGACGGGAATCGCTCTTGACCAGCTTTATGCAGGGAAATACGACGAGTGCTGCGCTATGCTTCGCGCCGTTGCACCTGAGTGAATTTCCTCGGTCAATAAATCGTCTGTAACGAGAAGTAAAACAGCGCATGCTGTGGACAGCATAGGCGCCCGCAGCAGGCGCGCTGTTTATAAAAGACCGCAGGTCAAAGGGCAGGAGTGGTTGATGGGTCAGGCAAGTAGTCAGGCAGCAGGTGCCGAGCAGTCCAACGCAAAGCCGATCGGCATGCTGGTGGCGGCAGTGGGGGTGGTTTACGGCGATATCGGCACCAGCCCGCTCTACACCCTTAAAGAGGTGTTTGCTGGCGGTTATGGGGTTCAGGTCAATCACGACGGGGTCTTCGGGATCCTGGCGCTGATTTTCTGGTCGCTGGTCTGGGTCGTTTCGATCAAGTACGTGCTGTTTATCCTGCGCGCGGATAACCAGGGCGAGGGCGGCATCATGGCCCTGACGGCTTTGGCCCGGCGGGCGGCGGCACCTTACCCCAAGTTGCGTTCGGTGCTGGTGATTCTCGGCCTGATCGGTGCGGCGCTGTTTTACGGCGACAGCATGATCACCCCGGCGATCTCGGTATTGTCGGCGGTCGAAGGCCTGGAACTGGCGTTTGATGGCCTTGAGCGCTGGGTGGTGCCGCTTTCGCTGGTGGTGCTGGTGGGGCTGTTCCTGATCCAGAAACATGGCACGGACCGCATCGGCAAGCTGTTCGGCCCGGTGATGGTGCTGTGGTTCCTGGTGTTGGCCGGCCTGGGCATCCATGGAATCATCCAGCACCCTGAGGTGCTCAATGCCCTCAACCCTGTGTGGGGCGTGCGCTTCTTCATCGTTCACCCTGGCATGGGCGTGGCGATTCTCGGTGCGGTGGTACTGGCATTGACCGGCGCCGAGGCGCTGTACGCCGACATGGGCCACTTCGGACGCAAGCCGATTGCCCGTGCCTGGTTCGCCCTGGTGCTGCCGGCGTTGGTGCTCAACTACTTTGGCCAGGGCGCGCTGCTGCTGGAAAATCCAGAGGCAGCCCGCAACCCGTTCTACCTGCTGGCACCGGAGTGGGCTCTGGTCCCGCTGGTGGCGTTGTCCACTTTAGCCACCGTGATTGCTTCCCAGGCGGTGATCTCCGGGGCGTTCTCCCTGACCCGTCAGGCGATCCAGCTCGGTTACATCCCGCGCATGCATATCCAGCACACTTCCAGCGCCGAGCAAGGCCAGATCTACATCGGCGCGGTGAACTGGTCACTGATGGTGGGCGTGATCCTGCTGGTGCTGGGCTTCGAGTCCTCCAACGCCCTGGCTTCGGCCTACGGTGTGGCGGTGACGGGCACCATGTTGATCACCAGCATTCTGGTGTCGGCGGTGATGCTGTTGCTGTGGAAATGGCCGCCGGTACTGGCTATCCCGGTGTTGATCGGTTTCCTGTTGGTGGATGGGCTGTTCTTTGCCGCCAACGTGCCCAAGATCGTGCAGGGTGGTGCGTTTCCGGTATTGGCGGGGATTGTGTTGTTTATCCTCATGACCACCTGGAAGCGCGGCAAGGAGCTGCTGGTGGACCGGCTGGACGAAGGTGGGCTGCCGCTGCCGATCTTTATCAGCAGTATCCGTGTGCAGCCGCCGCATCGCGTGCAAGGCACGGCGGTGTTCCTGACCGCACGCCCGGATGCCGTGCCCCACGCCTTGCTGCATAACTTGCTGCATAACCAGGTGCTGCATGAGCAGGTGGTGCTGTTGACGGTGGTCTACGAAGACATCCCGCGTGTACCGGCCCAGCGTCGTTTCGAGGTCGATTCCTATGGCGAGGGCTTCTTCCGGGTGATCCTGCACTTTGGTTTCGTCGATGAACCGGACGTGCCCGAAGCGCTGAAGCTGTGCCATCTGGATGACCTGGATTTCAGCCCGATGCGCACCACCTACTTCCTCAGCCGCGAAACCGTGATCGCGTCCCGCATCAAGGGCATGGCGCGTTGGCGCGAAGGGTTGTTCGCGTTCATGCTGAAGAACGCCAACGGCAACCTGCGCTTCTTCAAGTTGCCGGTTAACCGGGTGATCGAGCTCGGCACTCAAGTAGAAATGTAAGCCCAACAAAAAGCCCCCGGTGCCTTGCGGCAGCGGGGGCTTTTTTGTGGGCGCTTATTCGGCCGGGGTCTTGCCCTGGCGCTTCTCGATGATGTCTACCAGACGCTTGGCCAGCGCCGGGTAGTTCTCGTCGAAGTGATGGCCGCCAGGCAGCTTCACGGCTTCGCCGACAGCGGTCTTGTCGGTGCAGCCACTCTCGTCGACTTCTTCGGCACCGTAGATGCACACCACCTTGTCGGCCGGCAGCTTGGCCATTTCCGGGCCGGTCGCAGCTTCCTTGCCGGCGTTGCCCAGCCAGCCTTCCACTTCGATCTCGAAGCTGCCGGTGCGGGCGAAGGCCAGCAGGATGATCGCGTCTACACGCTGCTGCTCGTTTTCCGGCAGGCGGTTGTAGATGGCCGGCAGCACATCGGCGCCGAACGAGTAGCCGGTCAACACGAAGCGCTTGGTACCCCATTTCTGCCGGTAGTGCTGCATCAGCTCGGCGAGGTCCTTGGCGCTTTGTTCCGGGGTCTTGTGCTGCCAGTAGTAGCGCAGGGTGTCGATGCCGACCACCGGGTAGCCGATCTTGGCCATTTCACCGGCCACGTCGCGGTCCAGGTCACGCCAGCCGCCGTCACCGGAGAGGAACAGGGTGACGGTGTCCTTGGCCTGGCCAGCCGGCACTTCGACCACCGGGATCGCCAGGCCGCCGTTGTCCGAGCCCACCAGTTGCTTGCGCAGCTCGTTGTTCAGCACTTGCGGGTAGTGAACGTCGTAGTCGCTGATGCTGGTGGTGGCACGCGGTGTGTCGCGTACGAAACTGGCAGCATCATCGTCAGGGTTATCGTTCCAGGCCACCAGCCAGCTACCGTGGGCCGAAGTCTTCGGCAGCGGGTCGTTGCAGCCTGGCTGCGCCAGCGCGAAGCCGACGGAGATGGCATTGGCCTTGTCGTCGTTCTGTGCGGCCAGCCAGCGCCAGGCGAGGGATGCGCCAGGGCCGATGCCGCTGACCAGGGTCGCTGGGCCGGCAAGCTGGCCCAGGGCGGTTTGCACGGCTTGTTCCTGCAGCTTGCAGTCATCCTTGGGCAGGATCACCTGGACGATCTGCGCTGCGCCGCCCTGGCTCAGGGCGATCAGTTGGCTGTCGGTCAGGGTTTCGTCGGCCAGCACGGCCACGGCCACGCGGGCCTTGGGCGCGGTACCCGGGGTGACGCGGGTCAGGACCGTGCCATCGGCCTGGGGCAGTTGTTCCAGAGTCGGTTGCGGTGCAGGGCGGTTCCAGTACCAGTAGCCGCCACCGAGGATCAGTGCCAGTACCACCAAAAATGCCAATACATACCGCCAGGAGCGTCGAATCATCAGCGTTTCACCAATCCAGTCAAGCCGCCCGCAATCAGGGCGGCGGTGTCGGCCAGTGCCACCAGCGGATCAAGTCCTGCGGGCACGGCCATATAACGGGGTTCCCAGTCAGGCTGGAACTTGTCTTTGAAGCGGCGCAAGCCTTGGAAGTTATACAGTTGCTCGCCACGGCGGAACACCATCGAGCCCAGGCGTTGGGTCAGCGGGGCGCCACGTCGTGGTTGCAGGCCCGACAACGGCACCATGCCGAGGCTGAAGCGGGCGTAGCCATGGTTCTTATAATGTTGAATCAGGCCGACCATCATGAATTCCATGGTCAGTTTCGGCGCGTCCGGGTGCGCACGCATCAGGTCGAGACTGGCCAGGTCGTGGCTGTAGGTCTCAAGCAGGTTCGCAAACGCTACCGGGCGCCCTTCGAAGCGAATGATCGCAATACGAAAGTGCTTGAGGTAGTCGTCGCTGAATCGTCCAAGGGAAAAGCCTTTTTCCCGCACGTTCTTGCCGGTCAGCCATGCGTCGGAGATGACTTTCAACTCCTCCATCGGGGCCTGGCCGGGTTCGTGGATCTCCAGGGACAAGCCATCACGGGTCCCGCGGTTCCAGGTGTAGCGCAGGTCCTTCATCTCTTTGCCCTTGGCTTCCAGGTCAAAGCGTTTGAGGTCGACCCGGGCTTCTTCACCCAGTTTGATCGCGGTGAGGCCGATGTCCATGTAGTACGGCAGGTTCTCCGCGCGCACCTGGTAGAACACCGGGCGGGCGTGGTGAATGTCGCACAGGTCGCGGAACTGCCAGATCATCTCGGCCCGTTGCAGGGTCGGGCCAATCGGATCGTACAAGGCCACCAGGCTGCGACCGCGACGAGCGTACATCAGGAACGCTTCGTCGTTGGGATGAAACAGCAGGGCCTTGTCGCCGGTCAGCGCCAGGCCGCCGTCGGGTTGTGCAGAGTTCATCAGGATCTTGGTGGCGCGCTCCAGCTCATCCGGTGTCGGCAAGTGGATGATCGGGCGCGCGGTACGCAGCAGCCAGGTCAGCGACACCACCACCAGCACCACGGCCGCGCCCAGCAGCGAACGCAGGCCCCGCGGGGCGTTGGCGTCGAGGGTGAACTGCCACCACAACTGATGGCTATAGGGCACGTCCTGGTAGGCGAACAACAGCAGCCAGATTGACGCACCGAGTACGCACACGCTGGCCACCAGGTACAGCGGCGAGAACGGCAGTTCGGTCAGGCGGCTGGCGCGATAGAACGAGCGCCGGAAGATCGCCAGCAGCACCGCCGTCATGGTCATCAGGCTGGCTTCTTCCCAGTCGAAACCCTTGAGCAGGGAGAGCAGGGCGCCGGTCAGCAGCAGCACCATGGTCAGCATCCACGCCGCGGACAACCGTCGACGCAGGCCCTGGGCCAACAGAAGGCAGAGCACGCCGATCAGGCTGGCACCAAAGTGCGAAGCGTCAATCAGGCGATGAGGAATCAGGAAGCCGATGTTTTCCAGGCGTGAGTCGATTTCCGGGGTTGCGCCGGAAAACAGCAGGACCACGCCTGACAAAAAAACCAGTACGGCCAGGATCGGCGCAGCGAGGCCGGAGGCCGCGCGCAGGCTTTGTTGCGTATGGAACAGGCGCTGGGCTTCATTGACCAGCAGGAACACACAAGCGATCAACAGCGGCAGCACCACATAGATCATCCGGTACAGCAGCAGTGCGGCCGCCAGTGGCGCGGCACCGAGCTTGTCGGCGAAGGCAGCCAGCAGAATTGCTTCGAACACCCCGACGCCACCGGGTACATGGCTGAGCACACCGGCGGCCAGGGCCAGCAGGTACACCAGCAGGAACGGGCCAAACGGCGGCGCTTCCGGCAGCAGCATATACAGCACGGTAGCGGCCGCAGCCACGTCGAGGGCGGTGATGATCAGTTGCAGGAAGGTCAGGCGACGGCCCGGCAGGCGCAAGGTGCGACGCCCGGCCTTGACCAGCAGGTTGTCCGGATACGGTTGTTCCGGCAGGCGGCGGCGGTAGATGCCGATGCACAGTGCGGCTGTTAACAGCAACACAGCGCCGGCGATGCCGCCGAGCAGGCTGGCGGGTAGATGCAAGGCATTGGACGCGGCAGGCAGGTTGCTCAGGGTGGCCAGCGCAGCGAGCGGCGGCAGGGCGCAACCCAGGGCCAGGCTGGCAAACACGGTCATGCGCGCCACTTCCGAAGCGCCGATGCCATACCGTGCATATAAACGGTAGCGTACCGAGCCGCCCGAGAGCATCGACAGACCAATCGCGTTACCGATGGCGAATGCGGTAAAGCCGCCGTAGGCCAGAGTCTTGGCAGGCAGCTTCACGCCGGCATAACGGGCACCGGAAAATTCATAGCCCAACAAAATGATAAAGCCGGCGACAGCAGCACCGAACGCACCCAGCAGTGCAGGCTTGGGTACTTCAAGGATTGAATCGTGGAGCGCGTACAGATCCAGTTCAAGCAACAGGTGGCGACAGGCGATAAGGGCGATTGCGAACAGCAACAAGGTGACGGCCAGCCCGATGGGTTGGCGGTATTTGCTCAACAGATCCAGCCAGCGCAAACGGGTGGGAGTGATCGGTTGTGTCGCTGTGACAGAGTCTTGTGGTTCAGACGAGTTGGCGCGCATCAATCACCTCGTGGATTGTGCGCGACAGGATGGAGGTATCCAGCCAAGTTACCAATCCCTATGGACAAAATAATTACAAATATTAACGCGTATCGCGAAGTGCGGCGACAGCGCCCATTGGTCGTAGAAGGACAGTGCTTGAAGACTTAGCATAGCTTGCAATGAGATGGACTCTACAAACCGTGTACGGTTTCATGAAAGATGCCATGCCATTGTTTCAAAAGGATTTTTTCGTCAGATACAAAAAAGGCCACTCTTTCGAGCAGCCTTTTTTGATGTTTGGTTGCGGGAGCCGGATTTGAACCGACGACCTTCGGGT
>NZ_JBSVWQ010000193.1:0-10462 GCF_054071215.1 Pseudomonas sp. SDO5522_S412
TTTTGCTTACTTTTGCGCTTTTCAAAAGTGAGCCGCTGTAAGAGCGGAACCAATATCAGCCATAACCGAAGAAACGGATATGTACTCAATCAACCCCGACCCACCTCAACATCCCTCCCCGAAGCCCCAATCCTGCGCAACAAAGGCAACACCTCCGCCCCCACATGAATCGACTCTTCCAGATGCGGAAACCCCGAGAGAATAAAGCTGTCCACCCCAAGCTGGTGATACTCCTCGATCCGCTCCGCCACCCGCTCATAACTCCCCACCAGCGCGGTCCCGGCCCCGCCCCGTACCAGGCCCACACCGGCCCAGAGGTTGGCCGAAACCTCCAGCTCCCGCGCCCCACGCCCACGGCCTTTCATCAACTCGGTCTGGCGACTCTGCCCCACCGATTCATACTTGGCCATCTGCCGCTGCGCCTGGTCAATGGCGTCCTTGGGTATCTCCTCCAACAGCCGCTCCACATGCGCCCAGGCCGCCTCGTCAGTGCGATCGGCAAAGATGTGCAAGCGCAACCCAAAGCGCAACGTCCGCCCCTGCATCGCGGCCAACTCACGCATCCGCAGCACCCGCTCGGCAATCATCGCCGGCGGCTCACACCACATCAGGTACGTCTGCCCATGGGCAGCCCCCACCTGCTCGGCAGCCTCGGAGGCACCCCCAAAATAGATCGCCGGCACCTCGGCCCCAGGCGCCACCGGCGTGTTGATCCCACTGCGGTAGTAGCGCCCCGGATGCGCCGGCTGCTTGCCAGCCCACACCGCCTGGAACACCTGCAAAAACTCCGCAGTACGCGCATAACGCTCATCGTGTTCGAGAAAATCCCCCAACGAACGCTGCTCAAAACGGCTGGACCCCGTCACCACATGCAACGCCAGGCGATTCTCGCTGAGCAATTGCAAGGTCGCCGCACGGTGGGCGGTATAGGCCGGCAGCTCCATGCCTGGTCGCAACGTCAGGAGGAATTTAAGCCGCCGCACCTCCTGGGCCAGCACCGCGGTAATCAGCCACGGATCCTCGAAACCGCTGGCGGTGGGCACCATGATTCCGTCGAACCCGGCCTGTTCGGTAGCCCGCACGATCTGGCGCAGGTAATCGAGGGTGGGGGCACGTTCGCCTTGCTGGAACAGCCCGACCTTGGGCAGGCCGCTGCTGGTGAGGTGGCGGCCGTCGCCATTGGTGGGCAGGAACCAGTCGAGCTGGATCGGGGGGCGAACCTCAGTGTTCATGGTGCAGGCGCTCCTTGCGCAGGCCGTGTTGAAAAAGCAGCGGCAGGATCTGTTCACCAAAGCGCAGCACTTCGCCGACCGCCGGGCCGCCTTGCAGGATGATGTGGCCAAGGCCCAGGCCGTGCAGTTCCTGCAGGCGCGTGGCGATTTGGCGGGGCGTGCCCACCAGGATCAACGGTTGGCCAGGGTGCAGTTGCAGCAGGTTCGGGTGGATCTCCCACTGGCGCAACGGGTGACGGTCGCGGGGCACGGTGGCGATGCGGTGCTTGGGCAGGTCCTGGGTCGGCAGCAGGGCGGCGGCGGTTTCCCAGGCCAGGTCCTCGCTGTCGCCGATGACCAGGCCGAAGGTACAGGCAAAGGCCAGGCCCGGCTGAAGCTGGCGCCAGCGTTGTATTTCCTGGGCCAGCCACTGCGGATGCCCAGGCCGCAACAGGCAGACCTGGGCGTGGCCGGCCACCAGCGCGTGGCTTTGGCTGTCGTCCAGCACCAGTGGCGGGGCGGGCAGTTCGCGGCGGGCGACGCCGGCGTTTTCCAGTTGGAAATAGCGGCCTTGATAATCCAGGCCGCCGTCATTCGGTGCCAGCAGTTGTTGGAGAATCTCCAGGTATTCGCCGATGCGTTCGCTGCGCTGGTCGCGGTTCAGCCATTCGCCAAACGCACTGCGCAGGCTGCCTTGTTCGCCGTCGGGCAAGTGCAGGCGCACCCGGTGGCTGCTGATCGATTGCAGGCTTTGCAGGGTGGTGGCCAGGGCCGCCGGCAGCATGACTTCCGGCGGTACGCTCACCGACAATTGCACCCGTCGGGTGTGGGCGCATAACGCCGCCGCCACACCGAGGCTGTCGGCACACAGCGCGCCGCCGGGGATCCACAGGCCGTCGATGCCGGCGTATTCCACCGCCTGGGCCAGCTGGATCCACTGCCCCGGCCGCGCCGCCCAGTCGGGGGTACAGAGGGGCATCAACCAACTGAATTCAAGGGGCATACACGGGCTCCATAGTTTGGCATCAGCATCACGCGTCGTCGTAGCAGCTGTCGAGCCCCGGCGAGGCTGCGTTCGCGGTGTATCTGACACACCGCTACGCAGCCTCGTTTCACTCGACAGCTGCTACGGGAGCTGACGCTTTCAGGGCGTTTGATCATCCTACTCTCGTCCTCGCCATCCGAGGGCCGGGGCGATGTCCCGGGCGATGATTTCCAGGCGCTTGAGGATCTGCGCCTGGGTCGAGCTTTCGGCCTGGACCACGGCGATCACGTAGTCAGCATAGGGCAGCAGGGACGGGTCCTGTTGCAGGCTGGCGATCACTTCGTCGGGATGGCCGTGGTGCACGTTCATCAGGCGCAGGTGCTCCTGCAGGTCCACGGCTTGATCAATCAGACCTTCGCGTTGCAGGCGCGGGATGTGGCGCTCGATATCCACCGCCAGTTCCGCTTGGGCACTGGCGCGATCCGCTGCCGGGAAAATTGCCCGCACCACGCCGATTCTCGGTGGGCGATCGGTGCGGGTCCAGGCATTCAAGTAGGCATCGGCCAGGGGTTTTTGCACCGTCAGCGGATCGTGGGTGGCGGTGCCCAGCAGCAAGCCGTTGCCCTGGCTGGCGGTGTATGCCGCGCCTTCGAGGCTGCCGTGGGAGTGCCACAAGCGGCTGCTCAAGCCAGTTGCTGGCGGTTGCAGGGTCAGCGCGCTGTGGGGCGTCAATGCCTCGCCGTCGAGTAACTGCTGGACCTGCTGCTGGTGTTCGCTGAAATCGACCTGGCGTTGCACGGCATCACGGCCAAACGCGCTGAAATTGTCGAGGTTGGCGCCGCCGCTGCCCAGGCCCAATTGCACCCGGCCGCCGCTGAGGGCATCGAGCACACTGGCGTCTTCCGCCAGGCGGATCGGGTCTTCGAAAGGCAGCACGATCACCCCGGTGCCCAGTTCGATATGCCGGGTTCGCTCGGCCACCGCCGCCAGCAATACCAGCGGAGACGGCAGCCGGCCAAAGCCATTGCTCAGGTGGTGCTGGGCAATCCAGCCACCGTCGAAACCGAGGGCTTCGGCGACTTCGAATTGTTCGATCAGGTCGCGGTAGACCTGCTGTGGATCGTCGCCAAAGGCGTGGCTGAGAAAGCCCAGTTTGAAGCTCATGTCAGGGTTCCTTGGGGCAGTGTCGGTTGCCAGCCGAGGGCCGGGGCGATCTGTTCGCGGATGATTTCCAGGGCACGGATCGCCTCCCGCAGCGGGGTGCTGGCGGTCTGTACTTGCAGCACCAGGTGGTCGTTGGCCGTCAGGCTCGGGCCTTGCTGCAACTGCTCGATGATCTGCTCGACCGGGCCGTGCAGGATGCCGAGGCGCCTGAGGGTGGCGTCGAAATCATCATCCACCGGCGCCTTGTACACGCCGATGCTCTGTTGGCGTTGCACGTAGGCCTGGATATCGTTGCGCGTGGCGGCGTCCGGGTTCGGGATCAGCGCCTGTACCCGGGTGACACGGGGCGGGGTGCCGTTGTCACCGGTCCAGGCGTTGCGATAGCGCTTGACCAGTTCTACCCCGGCTTCGGGCGGCAGGTGCGGGTTGGGCGCCATGATCAGGCCGTGGCCGCGCTCGGCCACCCGTTCCACCCGTGAGGTGGCTTCCCAGATTCGCTGCCCAAGGCCGGCTGCCCGTGGCAACAGGCGCGAGCCGCTGTCGGTCAGGGGGGCGTTGCCCAGGGCATGGATCAACTGTTGCAGGTGCTGCTCATAATCGCGGTGGCGCGCCTCAGGCTCACGACCGAATGCGGTGAACGTGTCGGGATCAAAACCCGCACCCAGGCCCAGCTCCAGCCGGCCATTGCTCAACAGGTCCAGCACCGAGGCGTCTTCCGCCAGGCGCAGCGGCGCTTCCTGGGGCAACACGATAATCCCGGTGCCCAGGCTGATCCGCCGGGTGCGCTGGGCGATGGCGGCAAGCAATACCAGGGGCGAGGGCAGGCGGCCGTTTTCGCTGGCGAAGTGGTGCTGCGCCACCCAGCCACTGTCAAAGCCCAGCTCTTCGGCGACCTTGAACAACTCCACGGTGTCGCGGTAGACCTTGGGCTCGAAGCCGGGGCTGTAGACGCGGCTGAGAAACCCCAGGGAAAAACGCGAACTCATGGCTGCACCTCGCGGGCCAGTTGTTTTTGCAGGGCGGGGCCGGCGTTGATCGACTCCGGCAGGCCGCTGAACGGGCTGATGGTCAAGTAACCCTTGTTGAGCCATACCGCCTCATCCTGCTTCTGCTGCTCGGCGGTGGCGGCGGGGCTGTACTGGAAGCCGATGCCGGGTTTGCCCGGCAGCTTGAATTGCTTGAGGTCGTCGGTGTACACCGCTTCAAAGCCCACGTAGCTGCCGATGCGGGTGAGTTTCACGCCCTTGATCCGTGGGTCTTTTGGCAGGTTGATATTCAGGCCCAGGCCCTTGGGCAAGAGCGCGCCGTCGGGCTGGCGATGCTGGTCCAGGGCATTGACCAGTTTCGCCACCAGTTGCGCCGCGCGTTGTGGGTCTGCCTCCTTCAAATCGGTGCTGACCGCCAGCGCCGGAATGCCCGCCTGCACCGCGACACTGGCGACGTTGAACGTGCCGGAAGCGCTGTTGATCGCCCCCAGGTTATTCCCGGGGTTGGGGCCGACGATCACCAGGTCGGGGTGGGGCATGACTTTTTTCAGGCCCATCAGCAAGGCCATCACCGGCGTGCCGCTGATTTCGATCTGCACGTCTTTGCCGGCGCATTCGGGGCTCTGGCACACGCCGTTTTCAGTGGTGCTGATGTAGTAACTGTCGGGGTAGGCCGGGTCGTCGTCATGGCCAACGGTGACTTCGCGACCAAAGAAAAACGCACCGCCCCGTGCGCTCTGGTCGGCCTGCGGTGCGGCAATCCGCACCGTATGCCCCTGGGCCTTGAGCTCGGTGTACAGGGCGCGAATATTGGGGTGCTGATAACCGTCGTCGTTGCTCAGCAAAATGTTCAGGGCAAAGGCCTTCGAGACGAACAGGCTGCCGACTGCCAGCATCCATGCGCTGCGCTTCATGGTGTAACTCCCTGGGTAAAGCGATTGGCCGGGCGCGGCAGGCCGAGGTTTTCCCGCAGGGTGGTGCCTTCGTATTCGGTGCGGAACAGCCCGCGTTGCTGCAGCAGTGGAATCACCTGCTCGACGAACAGGTCGATGCCGCCCGGGAAGTACGGGAAGAACACGTTAAACCCGTCACAGGCACGGGCTTCGAACCACTGCTCGAAGAAGTCGGCAATGTCTTCGGCGGTGCCGATTACCGGGTTGCCGGCGGTCAGGTGCAGGTACAGCTGGCGGATGCTCAGGTTCTGGCTGCGGGCCAGTTCCAGCAGTTTGTCGCGACGGCTGCCGCGCTGGCCTACCGGGGTTTCCGGCAGCGGGCCGTCGAGGTCGTAGCCCGACAGGTCGATGTCATCGCCCAGGGTGTCGGCCAGGAAACGCAGGCCCAGCACCGGGTCCACCAGGGCCTGGAACTCTTCGAACAGCGCCTGGGCCTGTTCGCGGGTTTCGCCGATAAACGGGGTGACACCGGGCAGGATCTTGATGTGGTCGGGGTCACGGCCAAAGGCGGCGGCGCGTTGCTTGATGTCTTGATAGAAAGCCTGGGCGCCGGCCAGGTCATGGTTGACCGCAAAAATCAGCTCGGCAACGCGGGCGGCGAGGGCCTTGCCGGGTTCCGACGCACCGGCCTGTACCAGCACCGGATGGCCCTGTGGAGGGCGGGCGACGTTGAGTGGGCCACGCACGGAAAAATGTTCGCCGCGATGATTCAGGGTGTGCAGTTTGGCCGGGTCGAAATATTCCCCGCTGGCCTTGTCGCGGGTGAAGGCGTCGTCGTCCCAGCTGTCCCACAGGCCCTTGACCACATCGTGGAATTCTTCGGCGCGCTGGTAGCGGTCGCCATGGTCGATATGGGTTTCGCGGCCGAAGTTCCAGGCCTCATCCGAGACCACCGAGGTCACCAGGTTCCAGGCGGCGCGGCCCTTGGACAGGTGATCGAGGGAGGCAAACTTGCGGGCGATATGGTACGGCTCGTTGTAGCTGGTGGTGGCGGTGGCGATCAGGCCGATGTTGCTGGTGACGGCTGCCAAAGCGGCCATCAGGGTCAAGGGCTCGAAGTGCTCGGCGCGGGCAGTGCGGCTGAGGGCGTCGTGATGATGGCCCCACAGGGCAACTACGTCGGCGACGAACAAGGCGTCGAATTTGCCGCGCTCGGCGGTTTGCGCGATGTGTTTGAAGTGCTCGAAATCCAGGCTGGCATCCGCCTGGGCCAGGGGATGGCGCCAGGCCGATACATGGTGGCCGCTGTTGGCCAGGAAAGCCCCCAGCTTGAGTTGATCGGTACGTCGGGTCATGGGCAGGCTCCCGCAAAAGGTCAGGCGCAGGGCCGGCGAACCGGCCCCGCGGGCTGGGTCAGAAGGCGTACGTCACGCCGGTGTACCAATAGCCACCGGTGGTGCCGTAAGGCGAAAAGGTACCGTACGGGAAGCCGCCGGAACTGCTTACCAGGTCGGTGCGTTTCGGGTACTTGTTGAACAGGTTGTTGGCCCCCGCATTCAGGGTCACGGCCTTGGTCAGGTGGTAGTCGATGTTCAGGTCGGTGATCCAGGTCGGCGCGAAGTTGCGGTCGTAGATCTCGGCGGTGCCGTACTCGGTGTAGGAGCCGTAGCGGGTCAGGTTGAGGCTGGTTTCAACCTTGTCGTAGGTCCAGGTGGTGCCCAGCAGCAGCTTGGATTGCGGCAAGCCGTACTTGAGGTTGCCCTGGCGCTGGCGGTCATAGCCACCGTCCGGGCCGAGGGCCTGGGCGGCCACGGTCGAGGCGTGGATCGAGTCGATCTGGGTGGTGTTCCAGTTGAAGCCGGCGCTGTATTTCAGGCTGCCATAGGCACCGATGTCCTGGCGGTAGTCGCCCACCAGATCGACGCCGCGGGTGGTGGTGTCGAGGGCGTTGGTGAAGTAGGTCACCGCCTGGTTCGGGTTGAGCCCGGCGGCGGCGAGGATCGCGCTGATTTGCGGCGTGCCGCCCAGGTAACCGGTCTGGGCGATGCGGTCCTTGATCACGATCTGGTAGGCATCCAGGGTGATGTTGGTGTTGTCAGTGGGTTGCAGGGTCAGCCCGATGCTGTAGTTGGTCGACTTTTCAGGCTTGAGGGTGGTCGCGCCCAGGGCCTTGGCCACATCGGAGTTCACCGCCACGTTGCGGTAGTCGAACAGTTGCCCGTTGACGCTGGTTTGCGAGGTGGAGCTGTAGATCTGCTGGGCCAGGGACGGTGCGCGGAACCCGGTGCTGACGGTGCCGCGCAAGGCCAGGATCGGGGTCAGCTGGTAGCGGGTGGAGAACTTGCCGTTGGTGGTGGTGCCCGAGCCGTCGTTGTAGTGCTCGTAGCGCCCGGCCAGGTCCACGTGCCATTTGTCGGTGAGGTCCTGGCCGATCTCGCCGTAGCCCGCGAGGCTGATGCGGCTTTTTTCGGCGGCGTCGGCCGGGGTGGTACCGGCACCGGAAATGGTCCCGGGTGGAATGATCGCGCCGTTGGCACCGGTGTCGAACGGCCCGCTGGCGTAGGAGGCGAGGTCACCCTTGCCGATCTTGTAGTCTTCGTAGCGCTGTTCCAGGCCCCAGGAAATCTGCGTCGGCTTGTACAGGCCGAGGTCGAAGGCGCGGGTCAGGTCGAGGTTGTTGGTCCATTGGCTGAAGGTTTTTACGCCGGTGTCGACCGAGGTCGGTGAGTTCGGGCCGTAGCTCAGGTTGTAGGTGTCGGTGAGGGTGGCCCGGGCATGGTCCTGGCCGTAGGTGCTCGACAGGTCATAGTCCCAGCCGGCGGCCTGGCCCTTGCCGCCAAACGCCACCTGGAAGTCGTCTTCGATGAAGCGCAGGTTGTCTTCGATACCTTCCGGGTACGGGGTCTGGATGCCGTTGAACGACGGCGGCTGGTGGAATGCCAGGGGCTTTTCCGAGTTGCGGTGGGTGTAGGTTGAGAACGAGTACAGGGTCAGCGCGTCGGCGACCGGCAGCTCGGCGTTGTAGCCGAGGCTGAAGTTCTTCGCCTCGGGCAAGCCGGTGCCGTAGTAGGTGTGGCGTTGGCTGGTGTTGCCTGCACTGTCGGTGTACGGCGCCGCATCGGAACGGTCCGAGACGTCCTGTTTCTTCACGTCCAGGGCGAGGTTGATGAAACCGTCGTTGGGCAGGGCCAGGCCGACATTGCCGGTTTGACGCACGGTTTCGCCGTCGCCGTTTTCATAGTTCTGGCCGTAGGTGGTGGACAAGCTGCCGCCGTGGTCGGTTTGCTTGAGCACGATGTTGATCACGCCGCCGATGGCGTCCGACCCGTATTGCGCCGAGGCGCCGTCACGCAGGACTTCGATGTGATCCACCAGGGCGGTGGGGATCATGTCCAGGTCCACCGGTTGCGAGCCGGAGTTGAGGGAGGTGGCGTTGTTCAGCAGCGCGCTGTTGTGGCGGCGCTTGCCGTTGACCAGCACCAGCACCTGGTCGCCGTTCAAGCCGCGCAGGCTGATGGGGCGCACGATCGAGGTCGAACCGAAGCCCGACGAGGCCGGCTGGTTGAGGGACGGCAGCACCTTGCTCAAGGCACGGGTCAGGTCGCCCTGGCCGGTGGCGAGCAACTGCTTGGAAGAAATCACGTCCACCGGCGCCGGGCTGTCGGCCAGGGTGCGGGCCTGGCCACGGTTGCCGATGACCACGACGGTGTCCAGGGGGTTGTCGCTGGCCGGGGCGTCGGCGGCGAGGGTCAGGCTGCTGTAGCTGACGGCCTCGCACACGGCGAGGAACAACAGGGTATGGGCGAAAGCCTTGCCGGGTTGGCGGCGGCCTGCGGCGCGTGATGGATTCATGATGTGCAACACTCCAGTGTGGTTAGGCAACGGGCCTTGTTCGAGGACGGCTTGTTAAGTTCAAGCTCTGGTGGAGGCAGGAGAGCAAAGGCTGTGCCATCGCTGAAAAGTCTTGGATAACAAGGAGTTGTTGGAGGGTTTGCGGGGCGGGTGGTGTTTTTCTAACAGGCGGGAGGGCAGGGTGTTGGTTTTTGTGCAGGGGATTTTTTCGCGAAGCTGCTAGCGTACGCTGGGCCGGGGGAGCGCCTCCTTGGCACACCCCTTGCTCTCCCCACGCCATACCTAAACCCAAGGAAGCTTTTCTGTATGCCTAGACCTGGCCCGCGCAACGCCCTCACTGATATTCCCGGCCTGGAGGTTGGCCACGCCACAGACCTGTACGCCGACACCGGCGTCACGGTGATCCGCCCGGATGGTTTCTGGACTGCCAGTATCGACATTCGCGGTGGAGGCCCAGGTGGTCGCGAAACCGCGGCGCTGGAGCCGGAGAACATGGTGGGCCAGCTGCACGCGCTGGTGTTTGCCGGTGGCTCGGTGTTTGGCCTGGCGGCGGCGGATGCGGTGGCGGCGAAGTTGTCCCAGGACCAGGTGGGGTTGCATTTGAAGCCGGGTGCGCCGGCGATTCCTATCGTGCCGGCGGCGGTGTTGCATGATTTGGCGAATGGCGGGGACAAGGATTGGGGCCTGGAGCCACCTTACCGGCGGCTGGGGTTTGAGGCGCTGGCCAATGCCGGTCCGGAGTTTGAGCTGGGCTCTGTCGGGGCCGGGCGTGGGGCCATGGCCGGGGTGCTGAAAGGCGGGCTGGGGACGGCGTCCCTGGATTTGGGCGATGGGTTGGTGGTTGCCGCGTTGGTGGTGGCTAACCCGATTGGTTCGGTCTACATGCCGGATGGCGAGACGTTCTGGGCGTGGCCCTGGGAGGTGGCGGGGGAGTTTGGCGGGGCGCGGCCGGTGACGGAGATGGATTGCAGTGATCCGATGCCGGAGTTGTCGCGGCTGGATTCCATGGGGCGTCTGCAAGCGGGGGCCAATACCACGCTGGTGGTGGTGGCGAGTACGGCGCGGTTGACGGTGGCGGAGTGCAAGCGGGTGGCGATCATGGCGCAGGACGGGATTGCCCGGGCGGTGCGGCCGGCGCATTTGCCGTTTGATGGGGATACGGTGTTTGCTCTGGCCTCTGGGGCGGTGGAGGTGGCGGATGGGCCTCGGCGGCAGGTGGAGATTGGGCGGATTGGGTCGGCGGCGGCTGATTGTGTGGCTCGGTCGATTGCTCGGGGGGTGTTTGCTGCGCGGGGTTAGGGTGGGGTGTATATCCGTTACTCCGCGGGCCGCCGCGACGGGCCATCCATGGCCCGGCGCGGCTAAACCGGC
>NZ_JBSVWQ010000194.1:0-10456 GCF_054071215.1 Pseudomonas sp. SDO5522_S412
TTGAGATGTTGACTAACAGACCGCATTCGCGAGCAAGCCCGCTCCCACATTTGATCTTTGGTGGCTGAACGGTCGCAGTCAGTCGTCGAACCCCACCTGCTCATGAATCTCATCGACCTTCAACTCCAGCCGATACGCCACGGCAATGAACAACGCCTGGCACAGGCACAGCGTCGCACTCAGTGACCTGAACGCAAACGACGAGCCTTCATTCACCAGCAACACCGTGCTCGCCCGCTTGGCCAGGGGCGACAGGTTGCTGTCGGTAATGATCAGGGTCTTGGCCTGATGGTGCTGGGCAATCCGCAGGCAGTGCTGGGTTTCCTTGCCGTACGGCGTAAAGCTGATGGCAATTACCAGGTCGTTGGCCCGCACACTGCGCATCTGCTCGCGATAGCTGCCGCCCAACCCCGAGACCAGATGGATGCGCTTGTTGGTGTGCTGCAGGTTGTACACCAGGTAGTCCGCCACGGCGAACGAGCGGCGCACGCCCACCACGTAGATATTATCGGCATTCACCACCAGGTCCACGGCCTTGTCGAAGGCTGCGTCATCCAGTTCCAGCCCCAGGCGCTCGATCCCGGAGAGGGTGGCATTCACGCACTCACGCGCCAGGTCGCCGCCGCTGGCTTTCTGCGACTTGTTGGCGATCATGCTGCGGATGCGTTGCTGGTAGTTCTGCACCGGCGTGGTCTTGTGGGTGTAGGCCTCGCGGAACAGCGCCTGCATTTCACTGAAACCACTGAACCCGAAACGCTGGGAAAACCGCACGATGGCCGACGGGTGCACTTCGCATTCACGGGCGATGTCGCTGATGCGGTCGACCATGATCCGGTCGCTCTGCTGGCTCATGTAGCTGGCGATGCGCTTGAGCTGGCGCGGCAGGCTCTCGTATTCATCGGTGATCAGCTGCAACAACCGCTCGGCGTTCAGCGGCGGGCTGGCGAGTGCGTCTTCCGGGGCGCTCTGGGACATAGGGAATCCTTCTGGCTTGTTCTTATAGGGCGCGTCGAGGCGCCCCTGACAATAAGTCGATGTGCGCAAGTCTACAGGGTAGGCGCAAAAAAATACCTCGGCATCCCGCCCCACGGTGCAGCTGAAACGATGCACTGCGGCTGGAACATACCGATGATGGCGTATTGGAAAATATATTCCACAAAAAATATTTATAGAATAAATATTGATTGGTGTCACCAGACGTTCTAGTCTGCTTGCACCAAGAGCGTATGCCGCCACCGCGACGGCACACGCAGGCTGATAAAAATAACAGGAGCCAGCATGGGCCAGACTCGTTTTGCCAGTGGGCGTCAATTGGATCTGATTTGCCTGGGACGCCTGGGCGTCGACCTTTACGCACAACAAGTGGGTGCACGGCTGGAGGATGTCTCGAGCTTCGCCAAGTACCTCGGCGGTTCCTCCGCCAACATCGCGTTCGGCACCGCGCGGCTGGGGCTCAAGTCGGCGATGTTGAGCCGGGTAGGGGACGACCACATGGGGCGTTTCCTGCTGGAGTCCCTGGCCCGCGAAGGCTGTGACGTCAGCGGCATCAAGGTCGACCCGGAACGCCTCACCGCCCTGGTGCTGCTGGGCCTCAAGGACCGCGAAACCTTCCCGCTGGTGTTCTACCGCGAGAACTGCGCCGACATGGCCCTGCGTGCCGAAGACATCAGTGAAGCGTTCATTGCTTCCAGCAAGGCGTTGCTGATCACCGGTACCCACTTCTCCACCGACGGCGTGTACAAGGCCAGCATCCAGGCCCTGGACTACGCCGAGAAGCACAACGTCAAACGCGTGCTCGACATCGACTACCGCCCGGTGCTCTGGGGCCTGGCCGGCAAGGCCGATGGCGAAACCCGGTTTGTGGCCGACCAGAATGTCAGCCAGCACGTGCAGAAAATCCTCCCGCGTTTTGACCTGATCGTCGGCACCGAAGAAGAATTCCTGATTGCCGGTGGCAGTGAAGATTTGCTCACGGCATTGCGCACGGTGCGTGGCCTGACCTCGGCCACCCTGGTGGTCAAGCTTGGCCCCCAGGGCTGCACGGTGATCCACGGCGATATCCCGGCCCGCCTTGAAGACGGCGCGATCTACCCCGGGGTACGGGTGGAAGTACTCAACGTGCTGGGCGCCGGCGATGCCTTCATGTCCGGCTTCCTCAGCGGCTGGCTTGAAGACGCCAGCGACGAGCGCTGCAGCCAGTTGGCGAATGCCTGCGGCGGCCTGGTTGTGTCGCGCCATGCCTGCGCGCCGGCCATGCCGACCCGCGCCGAACTCGATTACTTGTTCAACAGCCCGGTGCCGATTACCCGCCCGGACCAGGACGCAGTGCTGCAACGCCTGCACCAGGTCAGCGTGCCGCGCAAGGTCTGGAAGCAGCTGTTTGTATTTGCCTTCGACCACCGCTGGCAGTTGGTGGAACTGGCCCAAAAAGGCGGCCAGGACCCGGCGCGCATCAGCGCCCTCAAGCAACTGTTTATCCAGGCCGTGGAACGGGTTGAAAGCAAACTGGCGGAGCAGGGCGTCGAGGCTGACGTCGGGATTCTGGCCGACCAACGCTTCGGCCAGGACGCGCTGAACGCCGCCAGCGGTCGCGGCTGGTGGATCGCCCGCCCGGTGGAAGTCCAGAACTCACGGCCGCTGGCCTTTGAACACGGGCGCTCGGTGGGCAGCAACCTGATTGCCTGGCCCCGGGAACAGATCATCAAGTGCCTGGTGCAATTTCACCCCGATGACGAGCCATTGCTGCGCCTGGAACAGGAAGCGCAACTCAAGGCCCTGTATCAGGCGTCCCTGGTCAGCGGCCATGAGCTGCTGCTGGAAGTCGTGCCCCCCAAGGATCACCCGTCCACCTATCCCGACGTGCTCTATCGCAGCCTCAAGCGCCTGTACAACCTGGGCATCTACCCGGCGTGGTGGAAGATCGAGGCGCAGTCGGCCGCAGACTGGAAAAAGCTCGACGAGCTGATCCAGGAGCGCGATCCCTACTGCCGGGGCGTGGTGCTGCTGGGCCTGAACGCTTCCGCCGAATGCCTGGCCGATGGCTTCCAGCAAGCCAGCCAAAGCCAGACCTGCCGCGGGTTCGCCGTGGGTCGCACGATCTTCCAGGAACCGAGCAGAGCCTGGCTGGCGGGGGAGATTGACGATCAAGCCTTGATTGAGCAGGTGCAGTGCATCTTTGAGCAATTGATTAATGCTTGGCGCAGTTCTCGAAGCTAAACACGGTCAAATGTGGGAGCGGGCTTGCTCGCGAAAGCGGAGTGTCAGTCGACTGATACACCAACTGAACCACCGCCTTCGCGAGCAAGCCCGCTCCCACATAAAGCAGATCTCAGGCAACTCTGAAAAAACAATAATAGGTGCAGCCATGCCCGCTATCCGAATTGGCATCAACCCGATCTCCTGGAGCAACGACGACCTGCCGGCCCTGGGCGGTGAAACGCCGTTGAGCACGGCCCTCAGCGAAGGCAAGGACATCGGCTACGAAGGCTTTGAACTCAACGGCAAATTCCCCAAGGACGCCAAAGGCGTCGGCGATGTATTGCGCCCCTACGACCTGGCGCTGGTCTCCGGCTGGTACTCCAGTCGCCTGGCCCGGCGCTCGGTGGCGGAAGAAATCGAAGCCATCGCCAGCCACGTCGAACTGCTGCGTGAAAACGGCGCCAACGTGTTGGTGTATGGAGAAGTCGCCGATTCGATCCAGGGTTCGCCGGTGCGCCTGATCGAACGCCCGCGTTTTCACAGCGAACAGGCCTGGCAGGAATACGCCGACAAACTCACCGAACTGGCGCGTTTCACCCTGTCCCAGGGCGTGCGCCTGGCCTACCACCACCATATGGGTGCCTACGTCGAATCCCCGGAAGACATCGACCAACTGATGCGCCGCACCGGCCCGGAAGTCGGCCTGCTGTTTGATTCGGGCCACTGCTACATGGGTGGCGGCGAGCCTATCGAGGTGCTGCGCAAACACATCGCCCGCATCTGCCACGTGCACTTCAAGGATGTGCGCAAGCCGGTGGTGCAACTGGCGCGCAACCAGATGTGGAGCTTCCCGGATTGCATCGTCAACGGCACCTTCACCGTGCCCGGCGACGGCGATATCGACTTCGCCGCGCTGCTGGACGTGCTGCTGGCCGCCAATTACCAGGGTTGGCTGGTAGTGGAGGCCGAGCAGGATCCTGCCGTGGCGCCGAGCTACATCTATGCGAAGAAGGGTTACGACACCCTGCGCGCACTGTTGAGCGAGAGGACTGGACAATGAGCCTGTTGGTCAAAAGCAGCAAGCGCGGGCAAACCATGGTGGCGCTGGAAGAAGGGCGCCTGGAATACGTGGGCTTCGCCGCCTACCGCCTGAGCCTGGGTGAAACCTTGCCAGTCACCGCCGGCGACAAGGAACTGTGCCTGGTGCTGCTCAGCGGCCGGGTGACGATTCAGGGCGAAGGCTTCAACTGGGAAAACCTCGGTGATCGCCACTCGGTGTTCGAAGACAAGTCGCCCTTTGCCGCTTATTTGCCGCCAGGCACCGACGCTCAGGTCACTGCGCTGAGCGACGTGCAAATTGCCGTCTGCGCCGCTCCCGGCTCGACTGACGCCGGCCTGGCACCACGCCTGATCCGCCCCGAGCAATGCAAGCGCAGCGTACGCGGCAAGGGCGCCAACACCCGCTACGTGTGCGACATCCTGCCCGACAGCGAGCCTGCCCATTCGCTGCTGGTGGTGGAAGTGCGCACGCCCTCCGGTCACTCGTCGAGCTACCCGCCCCACAAGCACGACACCGACGATCTGCCGCACCAGAGCTTTCTCGAAGAAACCTACTACCACCAGATCAACCCGCCCCAGGGCTTCGTGTTCCAGCGCGTCTACACCGACGACCGCAGCATCGACCAGGCCATGGCCGTGGAAAACAGCGACCTGGTGGTGGTGCCCAAGGGGTATCACCCGGTCAGCGTGCCGTATGGCTACGAGTCCTACTACCTGAACGTGATGGCCGGCCCCAAGCGCGCCTGGCATTTCCATAACGACCCGCAGCACAGCTGGCTGCTGGATCTTTAAGCACTTTCGACGGAGAACAATAATGAGCAACGCCCCGGTAATCGGCCATTACATCAACGGCCAGGTGCACGACAGCGCCAGTGAGCGTTTCAGCAATGTGTTCAACCCGGCCACCGGCGAAGTCCAGGCCCGCGTCGGGCTGGCCAGCCAGAAGACCGTCGATGAGGCCGTGGCGTCGGCGCTGAAAGCCTTCCCGGCGTGGTCCGAGCAATCATCCCTGCGCCGTTCGCGGGTGCTGTTCAAATTCAAGGAATTGCTCGACCGGCACCACGATGAGCTGGCTGAAATCATCAGCCGCGAACACGGCAAAGTGTTCTCCGACGCCAAGGGCGAAGTCACCCGTGGTATCGAGATCGTCGAGTTCGCCTGCGGTGCGCCAAACCTGTTGAAAACCGATTTCAGCGACAACATCGGCGGCGGCATCGACAACTGGAACCTGCGTCAGCCACTGGGCGTGTGCGCCGGCATCACCCCGTTCAACTTCCCGGTGATGGTGCCGCTGTGGATGATCCCGCTGGCGCTGGCCACCGGTAACTGCTTCATCCTCAAGCCGTCGGAGCGCGACCCGTCCGCCAGTTTGCTGATGGCCCGCCTGCTGACCGAAGCCGGGCTGCCCGACGGTGTGTTCAACGTGGTGCAGGGTGACAAGAGCGCGGTAGATGGCCTGTTGCAGCACCCGGATATCGAGGCGATTTCGTTCGTCGGTTCCACCCCGATTGCCGAGTACATCCACCAGCAGGCCACCCAGCGCGGCAAGCGTGTGCAGGCATTGGGCGGGGCGAAGAACCATATGATCGTGATGCCCGACGCCGACCTGGATCAGGCGGCTGACGCCTTGATCGGCGCGGCTTACGGCTCGGCCGGCGAGCGCTGCATGGCGATCTCGATTGCCGTGGTGGTGGGCGATGTCGGCGACAGGCTGATCGAAAAACTGCTGCCGCGTATCGACCAGTTGAAGGTCGGCAACGGTATGCAAAAAGACAGCGAGATGGGCCCGCTGGTTACCGCCGAACACAAGGCCAAGGTCGAAGGGTTTATCGACCAGGGCGTGGCCCAGGGCGCGAAGCTGATCGTCGACGGTCGTGGCTTCAAGGTGCCGGGCGCGGAGGGTGGTTTCTTCGTCGGTGCGACCTTGTTCGATAACGTCACCACCGAAATGAGCATCTACCAGCAAGAGATTTTCGGGCCGGTGCTGGGCATCGTGCGGGTGGCGGATTTTGCCAGCGCCGTGGCTTTGATCAACGCCCATGAGTTCGGCAACGGCGTGTCGTGCTTTACCAGCGACGGCGGCATTGCCCGTGCCTTTGCCCGCACCATCAAGGTCGGGATGGTCGGCATCAACGTGCCGATTCCGGTGCCGATGGCCTGGCATTCGTTCGGTGGCTGGAAGCGCTCGCTGTTCGGCGACCACCACGCCTATGGCGAAGAAGGCATTCGTTTCTACAGCCGCTACAAGAGCGTCATGCAACGCTGGCCCGACAGCATCGCCAAGGGCCCTGAATTCAGCATGCCAACTGCCAAGTAAAATTTTTTCGAGTGTGGAGCACAACAATAATGAAGTCGCCTCTACGTTTTGCCCTGAACCGCATGGTCGCCCCCAGCCTTTCCCTGCCCGATTTTATCCAGCTGGCGGTGACCCTGAAATGCGACGCCATCGAGATCCGCAACGACCTCAAGGGCATCGAGATTGAAGACGGCACCCCTGCCAGCCGCGTGCGCGAATTGTGCGCGGTGCATGGCATCACGGTGCTGTCGATCAACGCGCTGTACCCCTTCGATGTGTGGGATGACGAACGCCGTGCCCAGGCCATCAAGCTGGCTGCCTATGCCCGCGAATGCGGCGCGCAGGCGTTGGTGATGTGCCCGTTGAACGACCGCGCCGACTCGCGCAACGAAGCCCAGCGCGCGGCCGGTTTGCGCACCGCCTTGAGTGAACTGGCGCCGATCCTGCGGGAATACGGGATTCTCGGTTTTGTCGAACCCCTGGGGTTTGAAGAATGCTCCCTGCGCCGCAAGCGCGTGGCAGTGGATGCGATCAAGGCCATCGGCGGTCTGGATGTGTTTCGCGTGGTGCACGACACCTTCCACCACCACCTGGCCAGTGAACATGAGTTCTTCCCCGAACTGACTGGGCTGGTGCATATCTCCGGTGTGGAAGATGCCGACGCACCGCTGAACTCGATCCGCGACGGCCACCGTGTGCTGGTGGGCGAGGGCGATATCCTGGGCAATGCCGCGCAGATCGACACGCTGCTCAGCACCGGCTACAGCGGCCACCTGTCGTTCGAACCGTTCGCCGAAAGCGTGCACGGCCTGGCCGATATCAAGCAGGCATTGGGGGCGAGCATCGCCCACCTGCAGAAACGATAAGGAGCACCCCATGACCACAACCCGATTGACCATGGCCCAGGCCCTGGTGAAGTTTCTGGATAACCAGTACATCGAAGTCGACGGTGTGCAGAGCAAGTTTGTCGCCGGCATCTTCACGATTTTTGGCCACGGCAATGTGCTGGGCCTGGGCCAGGCCCTGGAGCAGGACAGCGGCGACCTGGTGGTGCATCAGGGCCGCAACGAACAGGGCATGGCCCACGCGGCGATTGGTTTTGCCAAGCAGCACTTGCGCCGCAAGATCTACGCGTGCTCCTCCTCGGTGGGGCCGGGTGCGGCGAATATGTTGACCGCCGCGGCGACCGCGACCGCCAACCGGATTCCGTTGCTGCTGTTGCCCGGTGATGTCTACGCCAGTCGCCAGCCCGATCCGGTACTGCAACAAATCGAACAGTTCCACGACTTGAGCATCAGCACCAACGACGCGTTTCGTGCGGTCAGCAAATACTGGGACCGCATCAACCGCCCGGAACAGCTGATGACGGCGGCGATCCACGCCATGCGCGTGCTCACCGACCCGGCGGAAACCGGCGCCGTGACCCTGGCCCTGCCGCAGGATGTACAGGGCGAAGCCTGGGATTACCCGGATTACTTCCTGCAAAAACGCGTGCACCGTATCGACCGTCGCCCGGCGACCGAAGCGATGCTGGGGGATGCCGTGGCGGCGTTCAAGGGCAAGCGCAAACCGCTGATCGTGTGTGGCGGCGGGGTCAAATACTCCGGGGCGAATGCCGCGCTGCAAGCCTTTGCCGAACGCTTCGACATTCCTTTCGCGGAAACCCAGGCGGGCAAGAGCGCGGTGGTGTCCAGCCATCCGCTGAACCTCGGCGGCCTTGGTGAAACCGGCTGCCTGGCAGCGAACCTGCTGGCACCCGAGGCGGATCTGATCATTGGTATCGGCACGCGCTATACCGATTTCACCACCTCATCCAAATCCTTGTTCAAGCATCCCGAGGTGCAGTTTCTCAACCTGAACATCAGCCCCTGTGACGCACTGAAGCTTGATGGCGTGCAGCTGCTGGCGGATGCCAAGGTCGGCCTGGAAGCCTTGGCTGAGGCTTTGGGCGACTACCGTTCCAGCTGGGGGGATCAGCCACGGGATGCCAAGGCGCAATTGGACGTCGAAGTCGACCGGATCTACCAGGCGGAATACCAGACTGAAAACTTCGTCCCGGAAATCAACGACCACATGGACCCGGCGGTGCTGCGTGAGTTTATCGAGCTGACCGGTTCCTGCCTGACCCAAAGCCGCGTACTCGGTGTGCTCAACGACACCCTGGCCGACGACGCAATCATCGTCGCCGCCGCCGGCAGCCTGCCCGGTGACTTGCAGCGCAGCTGGCGCAGCAAGGGCGTCAACACCTACCACGTCGAATACGGTTATTCGTGCATGGGCTACGAGGTCAACGCCGCATTGGGCGTGAAGCTGGCCGAGCCCGAGCGCGAGGTGTACGCACTGGTGGGCGACGGCTCGTACATGATGCTGCACTCGGAGCTGGCCACCTCGATCCAGGAGCGGCGCAAGATCAACGTGGTGCTGCTGGACAACATGACCTTCGGCTGCATCAACAATTTGCAGATGGAACACGGCATGGACAGCTTCGGCACCGAGTTCCGCTTCCGCAATCCCGAGACCGGCAAGCTCGACGGCGGTTTTGTGCCGGTGGACTTCGCTATGAGTGCGGCGGCCTATGGTTGCAAGACCTACAAGGTCAACACCGTGGAGCAGTTGCAGGCGGCGCTGGCCGATGCGCGCACGCAAACCGTGTCGACGCTGATTGATATCAAGGTCCTGCCGAAAACCATGATCCACAAATACCTGTCGTGGTGGCGCGTCGGTGTGGCGCAGGTGTCCACCAGCGCGCGCACCGATGCGGTGGCCAAACAACTCAATGAACGCCTGGCCAAGGCCCGGCAGTACTAATAACAAGAGGAGTGTTTTCATGTCTTTGAAGTTGGGTGTTATCGGTACTGGCGCCATCGGCCAGGATCACATTCGTCGCTGCAGCCAGACCTTGCTCAACAGCCAGGTGGTGGCCGTGACCGACATCAACCTAGAGCAGGCGGCCAAGGTCGTCGCTGACCTGAAACTCACCGCCGAGGTGTACCCGGACGGCCACGCGCTGATCAATTCGCCGCAGGTCGAGGCGATCCTGGTGACCTCATGGGGCCCGAGCCACGAAGAATTTGTGTTGGCGGCGATTGCGGCCGGCAAACCCGTGTTCTGCGAGAAGCCGCTGGCGGTGACTGCCGAAGGCTGCCGCAAGATCGTCGAGGCCGAAGTGGCCCACGGCAAGCGCCTGGTGCAGGTGGGTTTCATGCGTCCGTATGACCAAGGCTATCGCGCCTTGAAAGCCGTGATCGACAGCGGCCAGATCGGCGAGCCGCTGATGCTGCACTGTGCCCACCGCAACCCGAGGGTGGGTGAGAACTACAAGACCGACATGGCGATCACCGACACCCTGATCCACGAGCTGGATGTGTTGCGCTGGTTGCTGGCCGATGACTACGTGTCGGTGCAGGTGGTGTTCCCGCGTAAATCGAGCAAGGCGCTGGCGCACTTGCGTGACCCGCAGATCGTGCTGCTGGAAACCGCCAAGGGTACACGCATCGATGTGGAAGTGTTTGTGAACTGCCAGTACGGCTACGACATCCAGTGCGAAGTGGTGGGGGAGACCGGTATTGCGAAATTGCCGGAGCCGTCCCAGGTGCAGATGCGCAGCGGGGCCAAGTTGTCGAATGCGATCCTGATGGATTGGAAAGACCGGTTCATCGCGGCGTATGACGTTGAGCTGCAGGCGTTTATCGACGGTGTAAGGGCAGGGCAAGTGGGGGGGCCGTCGGCGTGGGATGGTTTTGCAGCGGCGGTGGCGGCGGATGCGTGTATTGAGGCGCAGAACAGTGGGCAGATTGTGAAAGTGGGCCTGCCACCCCGTCCGCATTTCTACGGCTAACCACAATCCTCACTGATGTAACGCAGTCAGTGTGGGAGCGGGCTTGCTCGCGAATGCGGCCTTTC
>NZ_JBSVWQ010000195.1:0-10410 GCF_054071215.1 Pseudomonas sp. SDO5522_S412
ACAGTCGCCGTATGTATCGACTGATCCACCGCATTCGCGAGCAAGCCCGCTCCCACATTCGGATTGCGTCAGGCCAGTTGGCTACGCAATTCAGCCAGCACCGGCGCCGAATCCGGGCGCACGCCGCGCCACAGGAAGAACGCTTCCGCGGCCTGTTCCACCAGCATCCCCAGGCCATCCATTGCCACCGCCGCGCCCTGCTCACCGGCCCAGCGGCAGAAAGCCGTAAGCTCTTTGCCGTACATCATGTCGTAGCAAAAAGTCTTTCCGGGTTCGATCAGGCTGCCGGCAATCGGCGGTACATCGCCTGACAGGCTGGCGGACGTGGCATTGATGATCAGGTCCACCGGTTCACGTAGCCAGTCGAAACCGCTGGCGGACACCGGGCCGAGGTCGTCGAACAGCTCGGCGAGCAATTCGGCTTTTTCCACGGTGCGATTGGCAATGATCAGCGAAGCCGGCTGCTCAGCCAGCAATGGCTCCAACGCGCCGCGCACCGCACCACCGGCGCCCAGCAGCAGGATGCGTTTGCCTTGCAGGCTGAACCCGGCATTCACCGTCAAATCCCGCACCAGGCCGGCGCCGTCGGTGTTGTCTCCCAACAGGCTGCCATCGCCGAGCTTGCTCAGGGTATTCACCGCGCCGGCCCGTTGGGCGCGTTCGGTCAGGGTATTGGCCAGGCGATAGGCCTCTTCCTTGAACGGTACGGTGACGTTGGCGCCACGGCCTTGTGCGAAAAATGCTTTTGCACAGCCGGTGAAATCCTCCAACGGCGCGAGCAAGGTGCTGTAGTCCAGTTGCTCGCCGGTCTGTTCGGCGAACAGACGGTGAATCAGCGGCGACTTGCTGTGGCCGATGGGGTTGCCGAAGACGACATAACGATCCATCAGACCGCCGCCTTGGGCAGCACACCCAGCCAGTCGCGGTCTTGCAGGAAGTAGTCGGTTAGGCGCGCTTCTTCGCTGTCGGGGGCGGCTTTCCAGTCATAGCTCCAGCGCACTTGGGGTGGCAGCGACATCAGGATCGACTCGGTACGCCCGCCCGATTGCAGGCCAAACAAAGTGCCGCGGTCGTAGACCAGGTTGAACTCGACGTAGCGGCCACGGCGGAATTCCTGGAATTCGCGCTGCTGCTCGGTATAGGCCATGGCCTTGCGGCGCTGGACGATTGGCAGGTAGGCGTCGATGTAGGCGTCGCCAATGGCGCGCATGAAGGCGAAACTAGTGTCGAAGTCCCACTCGTTCAAATCATCGAAGAACAAACCGCCGATGCCACGCGGTTCGTTGCGGTGCTTGATGTGGAAGTAGGTGTCGCACCAGGCCTTGTAGCGTGAATAAACGTCCGGGCCAAACGGCGCGCAGGCCTGTTCGGCGACGCGGTGCCAGTGGATGCAGTCTTCTTCGTTGCCGTAGTAGGGCGTCAGGTCGAAGCCGCCGCCAAACCACCACACAGGCTCTTCGCCTTCTTTTTCAGCGATGAAAAAACGCACATTGGCGTGGGAAGTCGGCACATGCGGGTTGTGCGGGTGGATCACCAGCGACACGCCGAGGGCTTCAAAACCGCGACCGGCCAATTCCGGGCGATGGGCACTGGCGGACGGTGGGAGGCCGCTGCCAAACACGTGGGAAAAGTTAACGCCGCCTTTCTCGATTACCGAACCGTTTTCGATCACACGGGTGCGACCGCCGCCGCCGGCAGGCCGGGTCCAGGCGTCTTCGATGAAGCGAGTGTCCGTCTCGAAGGTTTCCAGGGCGCTGCAAATGCGGTCTTGCAGGTCAAGCAGGTAGGCTTTGACAGCCTCGGTGCGGGTAGTCATGACATCACCTTGAATCGGGCAACGCTACACGAGGCCATTGGGCATCGGCGGCAAATGGGCGCACAGGATACCACTGCACCCACTGCTGCCACAGTTGACGAAGATCAAGCTTAGGAGTCCGATAGGGGGCTACGCGAAATGACTTAAGGAGAGTGCAGATGGCCAAACGTATCCAGTTCCGTGCCCATGGCGGCCCCGAAGTGCTTGAGTATGTGGACTACACCCCGGCCGAACCCGGCCCGCAGCAGGTTCGCGTGCAGAACAAGGCCATTGGCCTGAACTTCATCGACACCTATTTCCGCAGCGGCCTGTATGCACCACCGGCCTTGCCGTCGGGCCTGGGCGCAGAAGGTGCTGGCGTGGTTGATGCGGTGGGCAGCGAAGTCACTCAATTCAAGGTCGGCGATCGCGTGGCCTACGGCAGCGGCCCGCTGGGTGCCTACAGCGAATTGCATGTGTTGCCGGCTGCCAACCTGGTGCACCTGCCGGACGACATCAGCTTCGAACAGGCCGCCGGCGCGATGCTCAAGGGCCTGACGGTGCAGTACCTGTTGCGCCAGACCTATGAGTTGAAGGGCAGCGAAACCATTCTGTTCCACGCCGCTGCCGGTGGCGTCGGCTCGCTGGCGTGCCAATGGGCCAAGGCCTTGGGCGTGAAGCTGATCGGTACCGTGAGTTCGCCGGAAAAAGCGGCGCTGGCCAAATCCCTCGGCGCCTGGGAAACCATCGACTACAGCAAGGAAAATGTCGCACAACGCGTGCTGGAACTGACTGACGGCAAGAAGTGCCCAGTGGTGTACGACGGCGTAGGCAAGGACACCTGGCTCACCTCGCTGGACAGCGTCGCGCCACGCGGATTGGTGGTGAGTTTCGGTAATGCTTCGGGGGCGGTGGATGGGGTCAACCTGGGGATTCTGGCGGCCAAGGGCTCGCTGTATGTGACCCGGCCGACATTGGCGACCTATGCCAACAACCCGGAAAACCTGCAGGCGATGGCGGATGATCTGTTTTCGATGATCATCAGCGGGAAGCTGCAGATTGATATTAACCAACGGTTTTCGTTGGGGGATGCGGCGAAGGCGCAAATTGAGTTGTCGGCGCGGCGGACGACTGGGTCGACCATTCTGTTGCCATAGGGCGTTGGATTTTCAGCGGCTTTGAGGGCCTCTTCGCGAGCAAGCCCGCTCCCACATTTGACCGAGTCCAACTTTTGGAACGCGAACAAATGTGGGAGCGGGCTTGCTCGCGAAAGCAGGCGGCTCGGTCTCAGGAAGGCCGCACAACCTCACCCGTCGCCAGATCCCGAATCAGACTCGGGTTCTTGCGCCCACCCAGATTCCCCCCCAATACCAGATCCACCTGCCCGCGGAAGTACTGCTCCACACGAATCCGCGTGCGCGCCGCCGGGCGGCCCTGCGGGTTGGCCGAGGTGGAAATCAGTGGCCCGACCAGCGAGCACAGATCCCGCACTTGCGGATGATCAGTCACCCGCAACGCCACCGTGTCATGCACCCCGGTAATCCACTCGGGCAGCAAGTCCTGATGGGGCACCAGCCACGTATTCGGGCCAGGCCAGGTACTGGCCATGCGGTCCATCCACTCATCGGGAAAGTCTTCGAAGAGAAAATCGAACTGACGGATATTGTCGGCAATCAGGATCAGCCCCTTATCCACAGACCGGCCCTTGATCGCCAGCAACCGATCCACCGCTTCTTCGTTCCAAGGGTCACAGCCCAGGCCCCAGACCGCCTCGGTTGGATAGGCAATCACTGCGCCTGCGCGAATTTCTCGTGCGGCTTCTCGCACCCGCCACCTGTTGACCATTACTCACTCTCCGGACTAAAGCTCTGCGCAGTTTACCGATCTTCGTTACAAAACCTAGCTGCGCGCAAGCCAGCGCCCGCTTTCGCAGATCACCCGGCCTTCCAGTTCCAGCTCCGTCAGGCTGGCCAGCACCTCGGACAAGGCCCTGCCGCTGGCAATCGCCAGGGCTTCACTGGTGTGGGGTGCCGCGTGCAACAGCGCCACCAGCGGATGATTGACCGCAATCGGCGCCGGGCGGGAGAGGGCCTGCCAGCCACGCAGGTTTTCGAGAATGTGTTCGATGGTTTCCACCAGCACCGCGCCATCGCGGATCAGTTGATGGCAGCCTTTGGCCCCGGGGTGATGGATGGAGCCGGGGATGGCGTATACCTCGCGCCCTTGCTCCGCCGCCAGCCGCGCGGTGATCAGCGAACCGCTGGCCATGCTGGCCTCCACCACCAATACCCCAAGCGACAGGCCACTGATAATACGGTTGCGGCGCGGGAAGTTGCCGGCCTGGGGCGCGGCGTCCAACGGAAACTCGGAAACCACGGCGCTGCCTTGGGCAATCATCGCCTCGGCCAAGCGTCGATGGCGCTGTGGATAAAAATTTTCGAGCCCGGTGCCCAGCACGCCGATTGTATGTCCTCCAACATCCAAAGCCGCCTGGTGAGCAGCACCGTCGATACCCAGGGCAAGGCCACTGGTGATGACAAAACCGGCACTCGCCAGGCTGCGGGAAAACGCGGCGGCGGTATCCATTCCTGGCCTGGAGGCGCGACGGCTGCCGACCATCGCCAGCTGCGGTTTCTCCAGAATCGCCGGGTTGCCGGCGACGAATAATAGCGGGGGTGCGTCATCCAATTCTGCAAGCAATGCCGGGTAGTCGGGTTGGTCCCACATCAGCAAATGCTGGGCCGGACGCTCCAACCAGGCCAATGCCGCACTGGCGCCATCACGTACTTCCTCGCAACGCCGGGCATCGGCGCTGGCCACCTTGAGCCCCAGGGAGCGCCAGGCACTGGCCGGTGCGCTGATGGCTTTTGACGCAGAACCAAAGGCCTCGATAAGTTTTTTAAAGCCCTTGGGACCCAGTTCCGGCAGCCTGTGCAAGCGTAGTCGGGCTTCCAGTTCTGCCGGGGAAATTTCACGGTCATTCGTCGGTAACATTTGATCGTCCTTGATCGGAACAAGCTGTGGATAACTCTGTTGGTAACTTATTTAGCAACCTAATTATTGTCTTCGTTCAGGCGCCTCAAAACGGTCCATTACCGCCAGCGAACGCGACGCGCTGAGCACCAGGCCGTAGCTGAGCTTTTCGTAGGTACGGAACACCAATAGCGTCCCAGCCGGCTCGTCGGGCATCTTCACCGGAGCACCGGTCACTCGGTCCCGAACGGTTTCCCCGGTTTTCACCACGGCCAGCAAATGGCCTTCCGTCAGGCCGTCACGACGGCCCTTGTTCAGCGTCACCGCATCCAGCACGCCGATCTGCGTCACGCCCCGTGGCACGTCGATGATGTGCCCGGCAGTGGCGCGAGCAGGCATCTGAATCACCAGGCTGGCGAGGTCGGTGGGCGCTTGCTGGCTGAGCAATCGGTCGCCGGGCCGCACTTCCTGGGTGACGCGCTGCACACCCAACGTGCTGACATCGCCCGACGTCACAAAACGTGCGGTGCCAATGTCGTCGACGTTGATACCCAGCAATTCCTGGCTTTGCGGGTCGGTATAGGCCTTGCCGCGACGGAAGATCCCGTAGCTTTCGGCGGTAGGGTTCAGGGCACCTCGCGCATAAATACGCTCGCCATCGGCGCCCAATACTCGTCCGGCATCTGCTGCAACAATATAGGGAGCGTGCTCCAGTTCCTGGGGGGTATCGAGAATGCGGTTGTGCAGTAAAAAGCGCTGGATGGCCTGCTGCGTATGAAGTGGCAACGGTTGGCCGGGCTGTGGATAGCTCTCGGGAACCTGGGCAATAACGGCCTGGGCCCACAGCAGCAAGACGAGTAGCGATTTCCTCATGGGGTGAATCTCCTTTATTATGTGCATTCGCGTGAAACGCCTTGGCCTTCGCGGCTTTCGGACGTTTTCCCACGGCACTTATCCCGGCACATCAAGGGTCCATCCCCGGCGCCGACTTGCCTTTACCTCACATGTGCAGCAATTACGCTTATGGCTATTTTGAACATCCTCGAATTTCCGGACTCACGCCTGCGCACCATCGCCAAGCCAGTGGCCGTAGTGGACGCCAAGGTTCGTCAGTTGGTCGATGACATGTTTGAAACAATGTATGAAGCCCCGGGTATCGGCCTCGCCGCGACCCAGGTCGACGTGCATCAGCGCGTCGTGGTCATGGACCTGTCCGAAGACCGCAGCGAGCCCCTGGTGTTTATCAACCCTGAGTTCGAAACCCTGACCGACGAGATGGGCCAGTACCAGGAAGGCTGCCTGTCGGTGCCCGACTTCTACGAGAACGTCGACCGTCCCCAGCGCGTCAAGATCAAGGCCCTGGACCGTGATGGCAAGCCGTTCGAGATGATTGCCGAAGGCCTGCTGGCGGTGTGCATCCAACACGAGTGCGACCACCTCAACGGCAAGCTGTTTGTCGATTACCTGTCCACGCTTAAACGCGACCGGATCAAGAAGAAGCTGGAAAAGAAGCATCGCCAGCAAGCTTGATTCCCTTCTTTCAAAGGCTTGCTCCGGCAAGCCTTTTTCTTTTGTGAGACGTTTCCCATGACCGAGCCACTGCGCATCGTTTTTGCCGGCACCCCCGAATTCGCCGCCGAACACCTCAAGGCCCTGCTCGCCAGCCCTTATGAAATCGTGGCGGTCTACACCCAGCCCGATCGCCCGGCCGGTCGTGGGCAAAAACTGATGCCCAGCCCGGTCAAGCAGCTGGCACTGGAAAACAACATTGTGGTGCTGCAGCCGCCGACCCTGCGCAATGCCGATGCCCAGGCCGAACTGGCTGCGCTGAAGCCAGACCTGCTGGTGGTGGTGGCCTACGGCTTGATCCTGCCCCAGGCTGTGCTGGATATCCCGCGCCTGGGCTGCATCAACAGCCACGCCTCGCTGCTGCCTCGCTGGCGTGGCGCGGCACCGATCCAGCGTGCCGTCGAAGCCGGTGATGCGCAAAGCGGGGTGACCGTGATGCGCATGGAAGCAGGCCTGGACACCGGGCCGATGCTGCTGAAAGTCACCACCCCGATCACCGGGCAAGACACCGGCGGCAGCCTGCATGATCGCCTCGCCGAAATGGGCCCGCCGGCTGTCGTCCAGGCCATCGCCGGCCTGGCTGCTGGCACTCTGCAAGGCGAAGTGCAGGACGACAGCCTCGCCACCTACGCCCACAAATTGAACAAGGATGAAGCTCGCATCGACTGGAGCCGCCCGGCCGTTGAGCTGGAACGCCTGGTACGCGCCTTCAACCCGTGGCCAATCTGCCACAGCACCCTCAATGGCGAAGCCCTGAAAGTACTGGCCGCCACCCTGGCTGAAGGCAAGGGCGCCCCCGGCGAGATTATCGGCGCCAGCAAGGACGGCCTATTGGTAGCGTGCGGTGAACAGGCGCTGTGCCTGACCCGTCTGCAATTGCCCGGCGGCAAGGCGCTGAATTTCAGCGATTTGTTCAACAGCCGTCGTGAGAAATTTGCCGTGGGTATCGTCCTGGGCCAATCGGTGGACGCTCAATGAACCCACGTCTGGCCGCCGCCAAGGCCCTGGCCGCCGTACTCAACGGCAAGGCTTCCCTCAACAGTTCGTTGCCGACCCAGCTGGATAAAGTCGAAGACCGCGATCGCGGCTTCACCCAGGACCTGGCTTTCGGCACCGCCCGCTGGCAGCCGCGGTTATCGGCTCTGGCGGCCAAGCTGCTGCAAAAGCCGTTCAAGGCGGCGGACGCCGATGTCGAGGCGCTGCTGCTGGTGGGCCTGTATCAACTGCTCTACACCCGCGTTCCGGCCCACGCGGCCATCGGCGAAACCGTCGGTTGCGCCGACAAGCTGAAAAAGCCTTGGGCCAAGGCCCTGCTCAACGCCGTGCTGCGCCGCGCCCAGCGCGAAAGCGAAGCGCTGCTGGCCGAGCTGGAACATGACCCGGTGGTGCGCACCGCCCACCCGCGCTGGCTGCAAAAATCCCTGAAGGCGTTCTGGCCCGAGCAATGGGAAGCCATCTGCGCGGCCAACAACGCGCACCCGCCGATGATCCTGCGGGTCAATCGCCGTCATCACACCCGCGACGCTTATCTCACGTTGCTTGGCGAAGCCGGTGTAGCGGCCACGGCCTGCGTCTACAGCCAGGACGGCATCGTTCTTACAGAACCGGGCGATGTACGTATCCTGCCCGGGTTCGCCGAAGGCTGGATCAGCGTGCAGGACGAAGCCGCTCAACTGGCCGCCGACCTGCTGGACCTGGCCCCGGGCCAACGCGTACTGGACGCCTGTTGCGCCCCCGGCGGCAAGACCTGCCACATCATGGAAGTGCAAGCGGACCTGGCCGGTGTCGTCGCCGTCGACCTGGAAGCCAAGCGCCTGGTGCGTGTGCGGGAAAACCTCGCCCGTCTGGGCCTCAGCGCCGAGCTGATCGCCGCCGACGGCCGCGACACCGCCACCTGGTGGGACGGCAAGCCGTTCCAGCGCATCCTGCTGGACGCACCGTGCTCCGCCACCGGCGTGATCCGCCGCCACCCGGACATAAAGCTGACCCGCCAACCCGACGACATCGCCGCCCTGGCCGTGCTGCAAGGTGAGTTGCTGGACGCGTTGTGGCCGACCCTCGAAGTAGGCGGCATCCTGCTGTACGCCACCTGCTCGACGCTGCCTACCGAAAACACTGAAGTCATCGAAGCCTTCCTTGCTCGCACCAGCGGCGCACGGGAACTGGACCTCGACATCCAGGCCGGGATCAAGCAGCCTCATGGCCGCCAGTTGCTGGCCCAGGAAGGCGGCCACGACGGGTTCTATTACGCCAAGCTGATCAAGATTGCCGCCGCTCGCGGCTGAATGGTTTTAAGGGAGTGACCGGATGAAAATCATCATCCTCGGCGCAGGGCAGGTTGGCGGTACGCTGGCCGAGCATTTGGCCAGCGAAGCCAACGATATCACCGTGGTCGACACCGACGCGGAGCGCCTGCGGGATTTGGGCGACCGTTTGGACATCCGTACCGTACAAGGCCGCGCCTCGTTTCCTACAGTGCTGCGCCAGGCCGGTGCCGACGATGCCGACATGCTGGTGGCGGTCACCAACAGTGACGAAACCAACATGGTCGCCTGCCAGGTCGCTCACACCCTGTTTCACACTCCGACCAAGATCGCCCGAGTGCGTGAGGCCGCGTACCTGACCCGCGCCGGACTGTTCGACAACGACGCGATCCCGGTCGATGTGCTGATCAGCCCGGAACAGGTGGTAACCCATTACATCAAGCGCCTGATCGAACACCCGGGCGCCTTGCAGGTGATCGACTTCGCCGAAGGCAAGGCACAGCTGGTGGCGGTCAAGGCCTACTACGGCGGACCGTTGGTGGGCCAGCAACTGCGCCAGCTGCGCGAGCACATGCCCAACGTCGAGACGCGGGTGGCGGCGATCTTCCGTCGCGACCGGCCGATCCTGCCCCAGGGCGATACGGTGATCGAGGCTGACGACGAGGTGTTTTTCATCGCCGCCAAAGCGAACATTCGCGCGGTGATGAGCGAAATGCGCCGTCTGGATGAGACCTATAAACGCATCGTCATCGCCGGCGGCGGGCAGATCGGTGAGCGCTTGGCCGAGGCCATCGAAAGCCGCTACCAGGTGAAGATCATCGAGATGAATCCGGCACGCTGCCGGTATTTGTCCGACACCCTCGACAGCACCGTGGTCCTGCAGGGCAGCGCCTCGGATCGTGATCTGCTGCTGGAAGAAAACATCGCCGACGCCGACATCTTCCTGGCCCTGACCAACGATGACGAAGCCAACATCATGTCGTCGTTGCTGGCCAAGCGGCTGGGGGCGAAGAAGGTGATGACCATCATCAACAACCCGGCCTACGTCGACCTGATCCAGGGCGGCGATATCGACATCGCCATCAGCCCGCAACTGGCGACCATCGGCACCTTGCTGGCCCACGTGCGCCGCGGCGATATCGTCAGTGTGCACTCGTTGCGCCGGGGTGCGGCGGAAGCCATCGAGGCGATTGCCCACGGTGATTCAAAATCGAGCAAGGTGATTGGCAAGGCGATCCGCGATATCGGCCTGCCGCCGGGCACCACCATTGGTGCAATCATTCGCGATGAAGAAGTGATCATCGCCCACGACGACACGGTGATCGCCACGGGCGACCACGTGATTCTGTTCCTTGTGGATAAAAAACATATCCGCGATGTGGAGAAGCTGTTCCACGTGGGCCTGAGCTTTTTCTGATCAAACGGAGTGACCGACATGCTCGAATCCCTGGAAAAAATGCTCGCCAAGGGTGTGGATAACTCACTGCTGCGGTTTGGTTTGGGCAAGGGTTATCTTGATCTGAAGGACAACGCCAAGGCGGCCGAGCATTTGCAGAAATGCGTCGAGTTCGATCCGAAGTATTCGGCGGCGTGGAAGCTGTTGGGCAAGGCGCAGCTGGGGCAGGGTGATAACGCTGCAGCGCGGTTAGCTTGGGAGAAGGGTATTGAAGCGGCTCTGGCACATGGCGACAAGCAGGCCGAAAAGGAAATGACCGTATTCCTGAAGAAACTCGACCGCCAGGCTTAAGCAGAACCCAATGTGGGAGCGGGCTTGCTCGCGAAGGCGTCGTGTCAGTCACCGAATTTGTG
>NZ_JBSVWQ010000196.1:0-10365 GCF_054071215.1 Pseudomonas sp. SDO5522_S412
AGTTTCGGATGCGTCGACTGACACACCGCTTTCGCGAGCAAGCCCGCTCCCACATTTAGACCGAGTCGGTCTTAGTTGCTCTTGACGGCGTAATCCGGCTTTTTGTCATTGCCAGGGATATACGGGCTCCACGGCTGGGCACGAATCGGCTCCTGGGTCTGCCACACCACCGAGAACTGCCCGTCAGACTGGATCTCGCCGATCATCACCGGCTTGTGCAGGTGGTGGTTGGTCTTGTCCATGGTCAGGGTGAAGCCGGACGGCGCGGCAAAGGTCTGCCCGGCCATGGCTTCACGCACTTTGTCGACGTCGGTGGACTTGGCTTTCTCCACCGCCTGCGCCCACATGTGGATGCCCACGTAGGTGGCTTCCATCGGGTCGTTGGTCACGGCTTTGTCCGCGCCCGGCAGGTTGTGGGCCTTGGCGTAGGCTTTCCAGTCTGCGACGAATTTCTTGTTCACCGGGTTCTCCACCGACTGGAAGTAGTTCCAGGCGGCGAGGTTGCCCACCAGCGGCTTGGTGTCGATGCCGCGCAGCTCTTCTTCACCCACGGAGAAGGCGACGACCGGTACGTCGGTAGCCTTCAGGCCCTGGTTGGCCAGCTCTTTGTAGAACGGCACGTTGGAGTCGCCGTTCACGGTGGAGATCACTGCGGTCTTGCCACCGGCGGAGAATTTTTTGATGTTGGCCACGATGGTCTGGTAATCGCTGTGGCCGAACGGGGTGTAGACCTCTTCGATGTCTTTATCCGCTACGCCTTTGGAGTGCAGGAACGAACGCAGAATCTTGTTGGTGGTGCGCGGGTACACGTAGTCGGTGCCCAGCAGGAAGAAGCGCTTGGCGCCGCCGCCTTCTTCGCTCATCAGGTATTCCACCGCCGGGATCGCCTGCTGGTTCGGCGCCGCACCGGTATAGAACACGTTCGGCGACATCTCTTCGCCTTCGTATTGCACCGGGTAGAACAGCAGGCCATTGAGTTCTTCGAACACCGGCAATACCGATTTGCGCGACACCGAGGTCCAGCAACCGAACACCACGGCGACCTTGTCCTGGGTCAGCAGCTGGCGGCCCTTTTCAGCGAACAGCGGCCAGTTGGAAGCCGGGTCCACCACTACCGGTTCAAGCATCTTGCCGTTCACGCCGCCCTTGGCGTTGATCTCGTCGATGGTCATCAGCGCCATGTCTTTGAGCGAGGTCTCGGAGATCGCCATGGTCCCGGACAGCGAGTGCAGGATGCCGACCTTGATGGTCTCGGCGGCCTGTACCGTCCAGGTCATGCCCATCGCGGCGATGGATGCCGACAGTGTGAAAGCCTTGATCAAGCTGCGACGCTTCATTGTGCAATCTCCATGACTCAATGATGTGATGAGGGAGTGATTGCAAAGGCTGTGCCGGGGCGCGCAATCGTGGTGCGCGCGAGCCGTGACCGGGCTGTGGGGGTGGGCGATGCACCAATGCGGCGCCAATCAACGCAGGCTGTGCGTGCAGGCGCACCCTGATGGTGCCTGGCGCCCCGAGCCTTAACTATCTAATGCCTGCGTCCAGCCAAACCCTTGAAAGTGAAGCCTGCCTGGTGCCCCCGGCAACCCAAGGGCAGCGCCAGTTTTCTTAACTTCACTCAAGTGACGATGAACATGGACAGTACTCACATTCAAGACGATCAAGCGGCGAGCACGCGCAGGCCGGTTCCCCATCTGGGGCCGGCGTTCGTTACCGATCACGATGCGGCCCATTGGGCGCATCAACAGATCGGCAACCGGCGCGAGACGGTATTTGGCGGGCTGGTTTTCAAGCGTGATGACGGGATGTACCTGCCAAGCGTGCCGGTGGCCGGCACCGCCACTGCATTCGACTTCCAGAGCGACCTGCTCAAGGTCGATGCCAACAGGAATTTCCTGGCGTACGAGGGCCACAACGTTCACGCCCTGTACAGTTCGCGCGGCGAGGATGGCACCCGACGCTCCGCGCAGATACAGCACTGGACAGGCGCGCAGCGCCGCCTGGATCGCAGCTTTTTCCCCATCAATATCCTGCGCATCATCATCCAGGTGCGCATGCTGTGCACCCGTTACTACCTGTCCGGGTTCTATGGCTCGCTCATCCAGTATGAAAGCAGCGGCTCTGCGACTGAGGCCAGCTTCTTGAACCAGTTGATGGCGGCCAAGCCTGCGGCCGATTTCGACGACTACATCGCCTTTATCAATCAGACGGCCAGGGCCGGCTACCTGCGGGTCATCGTTGCCAACGCCGAGCTGGGTGGAAAGCCTGGCCAACTGCTGGCGCCGTGGACCCTCAATCAGACCCTGTCGCAAATCGGGCAGGACGCACTGGCGCCTCTCGCCAGCCAAGTCAGCCGCCGGTGGCAGGACGCGGTGCGATCAGTCTTGCCGCCGCTGGGGTTTGCACGGCAGGAGAGTCTCTTTGGCTACCTGTACAAAAGCGCGTCGAACCAGTACGTGGCCGAATTTCCGTCGGATGAACTCAAGGCGGCGTTTGCGCTGACCAGTGGCAAGTTGTCACTGCCAAAAGTGCACAAGGCGGACAGTGAGTTTTTGACCTTCGGTATTTACTGCTCCCTATCACCGCAAGCGAAACCGACCGTGGCGAAAGAGTCGTGGCTGGCGGAAAACTTCTTCACGGCTTCCGCGTTGGCTGCCGTGGTGATGATGGCGGGGACCGACGACCTGGGCTTGCACTTTTACTTGCGCGCCAACGACGGCGCGCTGCTGATGTACCACTGCACCGGCTCGCAGGCGCAGTCCCAGCTGTTCGCCAATCGCGGCGCGGATCTCGACGGACGCTTGAAGGACGCTACCTTGAGCCCTTCCGAGTTTGTCCGGCAAGTGGCTGCCGTGGGCACGCTGACGGTGGTTGAGCCCGGACGGATATGGGACAAGGCCGGAGTGGTAGGACCGCAATGGAGGGCCTTCGCGAAAGTCCATGCGTCGCTGAGCCCTGCCTTCGTCACTGCCGATGATGTCGCACGCTACCTGCATTACAAGGTGGGTTCACCCCACGGCTCTTTTCTCCAGGCTTACATCTTCAAGCGCAGCGATGGGCTGTTTGTGGCCTCCAGGCTGTCAGACCCTGACAGGTGGCTGTCGTTGTGGGGCGGGGCATTGCCCACCGACAACGCTCTGACGCGGGTCGAGCTTGAAGGGCACCAAATGGTTGGCGAGTTCAATCGACCTGTCTACGACCTGGCCGAGGTGCGTGCCAACTATCCTCAAAAAACCTCGCGACAGCTGGCGTTCCTGATCAGTACACCGTCGACTCAAGCAATCGACATGACGCTGGTTTTTTCCGATCAGATCAAGGTGCTTTACACCAGCGGAACGAACGGTACGTTGATCAAATACGCTGTCAGCGGCTCTCGGGCCGAGCGTGAATTCGGCGAGTACCTGGCACAAGTTGAACGCGATGGCCAAGGTGTGGCCCGCGTACAAGGTTTTGACGGCACGCGTGAAGGGCTGATCAAAGAGCTGGTAAAACTCGGTGAGTTGACGGTGCTGCTGGCGGATGAGACCTGGTACAACGTCCAGGGCCGGGTCCCGGCCACCTGGGAGCCCGAAACGCCTTTCGCCGCCGCAGCCCCCATTGATACGCCCCTGAGCTGGGTTTTCACTGACCTGGCAACCGCCGCCCGTTATGCCCATGACCGTATGCAGGCAACGGCGGATGGCCGGCGAGTCGGTTGCATCCTCAAGCACTCGAGTGCAGAGCAGTATGTGGTCAGCGAGCCTTGCGCACCGATACCCGCCGGCGAAACCCTTTTCGTGTTGGCGAATGTTTTTGGCAATGCCAGCCTGCCGCCAGGCTTCGCCCTGCGTGGCTGGTACTGCCGCAGCGCACCGGACGCCACCGGCATCGGCGCCGAACCCTGGTTGTACGAGGGCTTTATCGACACCACGGATTTTGCCCAGGGGATTGCCGCGCTGCGCATCCACCCCGAGAGCAATCTGGCCTTCTACCTCAGCACGGCGGACGGCGCTCAACTGGCCTATGACGCTTCCGGCTCGGCCGAGGAAAGCCAGCTCTACCAGGTGCTGCCCGATGGCCGGGTGACGGACAACGGGCTGGGGGATGAACTGCGGGCCGCCACCGTGACGCCCCACGAGATGATCCAAAAGGTCGCCGCCGCCGGGGCGCTGTCGGTGTTGCAACCGGGCACGTTGTGGGATGTGGCGGGGCTGGTCGCCGACACCTGGCGACCTTACGCACTGGCACCCCGCCCGCAACTGAGCCGCGGGTTTCTCCAGGTAGAAGACGCGGCACGCTATGCCCACGGGCAAATCGGCAGCTGGCGTGAGGGCGAATACTGCGGCTATATCCTGCAGCGCCCGGACGGTCTCTACGTGGCCACTGAGCCATTGTCGGCCAGCGACGCCGGGCGCTTTGCCCTGGGCGTTGTCTACCCCCAGGACGTCAAGGGCCGCTCACTGCTCCCGCCCGGTCACATGCTGAAGGCCGTGTACGGTTCCAGCCGCGGGGTTTCGTTGCTGGAACCCGAGCGCCTGCAGCGCCCGGGCTGGTCGCGGGACGATGCCTGCCTGGAGGCGCAGATGTTCAGCGCCCTGGACGTGCACACGCTGATCCGCAATCGCCAACAGGTGTCCGTGGCCTACCTGTCGGGCGCCGAAGATTGTTTGCTGGCGTATGACCTGATCGACTCTGCCGCCCAGGCGAACCTGTTCAAGGCGCTCGACCCCTTGCCCCATCGCAGCCCAACGGCCCTCAACCTGGCCAGCGGCACGCTGACGGCGCGGGAGTGGATTAGCCAGGTGGCGGCGGCCGGCAGCGTGCGGGTGGTGCAGGCCAACCCGTTGTGGGGCGCGCCGGGGCTGATCGCCGAACACTGGCGGCCACGCCTGCCGATACCCCGGCGCGAACGTCCGGAGCAGATTGCCTATGGCCCGGTCTGCGCCAGTGCCGCTGACGCGGCTCGGGCACTGCACACGCGCCTGGACCATGAAGCACCGACGCAAACCGGTTTCGGTTTCATGCTCAAGCATCGCGATCAGGACGCCTTTGTCTGCTCCGAGCTTGTACCCGCCTGGGATAGGGCCGGGCTGTTCGCCTTGAGCGCCGTGTTTGCCGTGGATGACGAAGGCGAGTTCATTTACCCCGCGGGTTATCAACTGCACGCCTTGGTTTACCGGCGCAACTGGATGCCACAGGGGCTGACCACCGCCGAACACTGGCTGGCGCAGCATTTTATTTCGGCCGGGGATCTGGCCAGTGCCACCGTCGAGGCCAAGCGCCAACGGGAGACAGGCGCACTGACGGGCTTGCCGGTGTTTATCTCGACACTGGACCAGGCGCTGCTGCAGGTACAAACGCCGGTGGCATCGACGCTGTTCAACCCGGTCCGCCAGTCGTCGGGGGTCTTTGAAGACGTGCAGACCTTGATGGCCAGCGGGCAGCTCTCGGCGGTCGGGTTTGTCAACGAAGTGGCGAAGTTGAGCTGGTTGAGCGTTTTGGTGCCGAGCGAATGCTGGGCGTTGGCGGGTAAGCTGGATGTCAGCCAGGCCCCATGGACCGCCTTCGCCAACTTTATGCGTCGCCCATTGAGCCCGCTGTTCAGCAACCAGGCCGATGCGGTGCGTTACGTCCACCAACAGTTGGGCACACAGCGCGACACGCTGCAAGGCGGGCTGGTGTTGCAGCGCAACGGCAAGTTTGTCGCGACCCTGGTGGTGCCGGTGTTGAGTGAAGACTTCGACCCGAACGTCATCCTGCCGGGCCTGGACGTCAGCCAGGCGCTGCTGGCCCCTGGTTGGAAAATGGTCGCGCGCTACCGGTCACGTGTCGCCCGGGTGCTGGAGTTCTGGTTACCCTCTGAAGAAAACGCGGTGTATCAAAACCTGTTCTCGACCAAAGTACTGGAGACCGCCCTGAAGTCGGGTCACCTGTGGACCCACGAATACCTGCTGACGCCCGACGGCTCACTCATCGGTTTCAGTACCCAGGACGCCGAGCGCAGCTTGCTAGATTCGGCCCGGCGCAACGAAGCGACGCAGTTGCTCAGCCACCTGGAAACCTCCCTGGCCCCCAACAGCCTGGCGCTGCACGACCCTTACAGCAATGCCGTCGAGCAGTAGATGCGCAGCGGCCGCAAGAGCCCCACCGAGCTGGTCAATCAGCTGGCGCGGGTGGGGACTTTGCAGGTACTGGAGGGCGGCCCGTTGTGGGGCACTGCCCAGCGTGTGCCGCCGGGCTGGATGCCCGGCCTGGCCTACGTTGCGCCGCAGGCGGCGGTCCATGCCGTGGCGGATCGGCAGCTGGGCCCGGTGTTCAAGCATGCTGACGACGCGGCACGCCATGGTCATCAATACGCCCAGGCGCGCGCCGATTTGAGCTTTGGCGTGATTCTCAAGTCCTCCGACAATGGGCATTTTGTCGCCTGCGCACCGGTCAAGGGCGACGACCTGGGCTTTGCCCTCGACCGGGCGTTCCTGCGCGGGCAGTTGCCGAGCGGGTACAGCCTGCAAGGCCTGTATCTGAGGCTGCCGCAGCGTGCTGCGCCCGAGTTGCCCCAGGCCGAAGGCTACGCGCAACTGATGGCTCCGGCCGTGGTGCTGGCGGCGCTGAGCTTTTTGCGGGTGGCACAGAGTGAGCGGTTCCTGGCGTTGCATGTGTCGTGTGCCGACGGCTCACTGTTTCGGTACCAGGCGGTGAGGATCGACCCGGACTGGGATTCCAGCCGCCGGCAGGCGGCGTATCTGAAACACCTCAACAGTCGTGGCAGCATCGACAGCCATGTGTTGAAACTGGTGGAGTCCGGCGAGCTGCGGGTACTCGACAGCAGCCCGTTCTGGGATGCCTTGTTGCCTCGGATAAAGCGCCTGGCCACGACACTGGCAGTGCGCGATACCCGCATGGCCCTGGGCCCGTTGTGCGCCCACCCGGACGATGCCGCGCGCCAGGTATGGCAACAGGTTGTGCCGCTGGAGCACCAGGCGCGGCTGGGAGCGGTGCTGGGCAACGGCGACAGCGACACCTTCATCGCCGTGCAACCGGTGGCAGACCCGGGCCCCTCGGTGGCCGTGGGACTGCGGCCGGACACACCGGCCTACAAGGCATTGTTCGAAGGCATCATGAACCTCGGCTACCCCGGCACATCGACCCGCTACCCGGCGGGCTACAAGGTGATGGGCGTCCAGCAGTTGTTCAAGCTCGACACCGAGCGCCAGCATCTGGCGGATCGCTACGAAGAAGGCCTGGCCCACAACTTCATTGCCCAGAAGGAAATCCGCGGGTTCATCGAGATGCTGCGCCAGGACAAGATCGCGGGGGCGCGGTACTACTTCACCCCGGTGCACGGCGCGTTGATTGTGTATGAGCCCAGCTATCACGCGGACGAAAGCCAGTTGCTGCGCGATGACTGGATCGACGAAGACACGGGTGTGGTGAAGGTCAAGCCCAGCGAGGTGATCCGCCGGTTGGCGACCTCGGGCAAGCTGACCATCCTGGAAACCGATCGCTTCTGGCAACCCCGCAGCCAGGTGGCGCGGCGCTTGTTGCATGCATTCAAGCAGGCCGACCAGGGGGTTTAACGCCGCCGCATCAGCCCGATAAAAAACAGCCCGCCAATGGCCGCCGTGGCCACGCCGATGGGCAGGTCTTCGGGGGCAATTATCGTGCGGGCCGCCACATCCACCCACACCAGGAACACACTGCCCAACAGCACGCACACCGGCAGCAAACGCCGGTGTTCGGCACCTACAAGGCGCCGGGCAATGTGCGGCACCATCAGCCCGACAAAGCCGATGGAGCCGCTGATGGACACCAGCACGCCGGTCATCAGCGAGGCGATCAGGAACACCTTGAGCCGCACATTGCGCGCGTTCAGGCCCAGGGTCACGGCGGTCTGTTCGCCGGCCATCAGCGCGTTCAACGGGCGAGCCATCCCCAGCAGCAACACCAGCCCCAGCAACACCGTGGCGAAGGGAATGGCCAGCAGTTCCCAGCGCGCCAACCCGAGGCCGCCGAGCATCCAGAACATCACCGCCGAGGCCGCGCGATGGTCGCCCATGAACAGCAGCAAATTGGCCACCGCCATCATCACGAACGACACCGCCACCCCGCACAGCAGCAGGCGGTCACTCTCCAGCCGACCGTTGCGACTGGCCACCGCCAGCACCACGATCATGCTCAGCAACGCACCGATGAACGCCGCGATGGGCAGGGTCAGCAAGCCGATCACTTCACCCACATGCAGCACCACGATCACCGCACCGAGGGTGGCGCCGGAGGTCACGCCCAGCAGGTGCGGATCCGCCAGCGGGTTGCGTGTGACGGCCTGCAACACCGCACCGATCAACGCCAGCCCGGCGCCCACCAGGGCACCGAGCAACATGCGCGGCACGCGGATCAGCCACACGATATGTTCCTGCCCCGCGCTCCAGTCCACCTCGCCAACGCCGAAGGCTTTATGCAGCAGGATCCGCCACACCACGTCCACCGGTACCCGCGCCGAGCCGAACCCCAGCGAGACCACGCATGAGATCAGCAACAACGCGCCAAGGGCACTCAGCAGCAGGGCATAGCGACGGGTAATCATTCGCCGTGAAACCCCTTGGCCAGGGTTTCAACCGCCAGTACGTTGTCGATGCCCGGCGTGGCCTGCACGTAGGGGATCACGATAAAGCGCTGGTTCTTGATCGCGTCCACCGATTGCAGCGCCGGGTTGTTCAGCAGGAACTGCTCTTTTTGCTCGGCGGTGATTTCGCTGTAGTCGACGATCACGATGACCTGCGGGTTGCGCTCCACCACGGTTTCCCAGTTGACCCGGGTCCAGCTGGCGTCCACGTCATCGAGAATGTTGCGCCCACCGGCGGCGTCGATCAGCGCCTGGGGCATGCCCAGGCGGCCGGAGGTCATGGCGCGGTCTTCGCCGCTGTCGTAGAGGAATACGCGGGGCTTGTCGGCCGGCAGGTTTTCCTGCACTTGGGCGACCTGTGCCTGCATCTGCGCGATCAGTGCATTGGCGCGGTCCTGCACATCGAAGATCTTGCCCAGGTTGCGCAGGTCGTTATAGGTGTCTTCCAGGGTGGCCGCCGGCCGCTTCATCACGAAGGCACAGGACTCGGTCAGCTCGTAGACGTTGATGCCCAACGGTTGCAGGGTTTGCGGGGTGAGGTCGCCACCGACGCGCATGCCGTAGTCCCAGCCGGCGAAGAAGAAGTCGACGTTGGCGTTGAGCAGGGTTTCCACCGACGGGTATTTGCTCGCCAGTTCCGGCAGGCCGTCGAGGATCTGCGCCATTTCCGGGGTGACCGACTTCCAGCCGGTCACGCCGCTGTAGCCGGCCATGTGCGACTTGAGGCCCAGGGCGAGCATCATCTGGGTCATGTTGATGTCGTGGCTGACCGCGTGTTTTGGTGCCTCGGCGAAGGTCACTTCGCGGTTGCAGCTCTGGATTTTCAGCGGGTAATGGGTCGCTTCGGCGAACGCTTGAGCAGTGCCGAGCAGCAACGCGAGAGACAACAGGGAGCGCAGGATCATGGTTGGGTTATCCAGGTAATTCGGGGGTAGCCAGACAAGGGGTGAGTGTCGATCAATGCTTCAACGCCGAACACCTCGCGCAGCAATTCGGCGGTCAGCACTTCGTGAGGTGTGCCGCTGGCGACGATGCGCCCGTGGTTGATCACGTACAGCCGATCACAGAACGCGGCGGCCAGGTTCAGGTCGTGAATGCTGGCCAGGGTGCCGATGTTCAGGCGCTTGACCAGTTGCAGCAATTGCAGCTGGTAGCGTGGGTCGAGGTGGTTGGTCGGCTCGTCGAGGATCAGCAGTTGCGGTTGCTGGGCCAGGGCGCGGGCGAGGATCACCCGCTGTTTTTCTCCGCCCGAGAGGGTGGCGAAGGCGTGGTCTTCAAAGCCCAGCAGGCCGACGTTATCGAGGGCCTGGCGGATCAGGTTCTGGTCTTCAAGCGTATCGCTGTCGAACAGGCCCTTGTGCGGTGTGCGGCCCATGGCGACCACTTCATCCACCCGGAGGCCGAAGGCGTCGGGAAACTCCTGGAGCACCACGGCAATGCGTTGCGCGCACCACTTCGAGGATTGCTTCCAGACGTTCTGGTGTTCCAGCAGCACCTCACCGTCAGCCGGTTTGCTGAACCGATAGGCGCAGCGCAGCAGGCTGGTCTTGCCGCTGCCGTTGGGCCCGATCAGCCCGACGAACTCACCGGCGTTCACGTGCAGGCTGGCGTCACGCAGTTGGAACTGGTGATGACAGTGCTCGTGGCCTGGTGGGGTCCAGGCGAGGGCGGTGAGGTTGAGTGAGGTCATCTTTACTCTCAGGTCCAACACAGAACAAATGTGGGAGCGGGCTTGCTCGCGAAAGCGGTGGATCAGTAACAGA